>JAKPBL010000528.1 GCA_029778965.1 Bacteroidota bacterium | reverse complement strand
CAGTACCGCCGCTGCGGAAAATCGGGTTTGTTATTGCCCGCACTTTCCCTGGGGCTATGGCATAATTTCGGCGCTATCGACGACGAAGAGAATGCAAGGCAGATGCTGCGCACCGCTTTCGACAACGGCATTACCCATTTTGACCTGGCCAATAACTATGGGCCGCCGCCGGGTTCGGCTGAAGAAACATTCGGCAGGTTGTTCCGCCAGGATTTTGCGGGTCACCGCGACGAGCTGGTTATCTCCAGCAAAGCAGGCTATACCATGTGGGCCGGCCCCTATGGCGACTGGGGTTCCAAAAAATACCTCGTAGCCAGCCTCGACCAAAGTTTGCGTCGCATGGAACTGAATTACGTAGACATCTTCTACCACCACCGGCCCGATCCCAATACGCCGCTCGAAGAAACCATGATTGCGCTTGATGGCATTGTACGCAGCGGAAAAGCCCTGTATGTCGGCATTTCCAATTATGGCGCCCGCGAAGCGCGGCAAGCCATTAAAATGTTGCGGGAGCTTGGCACGCCCTGCCTGATTCACCAGCCCCGCTATTCGCTGTTCGATCGTTGGGTGGAAAAACGCCTGCTGGGCGTATTGGAAGCGGAAGGCGTTGGCTGCATATCTTTCTCGCCACTGGCCCAGGGACTGCTTACCAACAAATACCTTGGTGGTATTCCCGCTGATTCCCGCGCCGCTTCTCATCGCGGCAATGGCGCCATCGAAGAAGGAGCGATCACGAAAGACAAGCTGGCTAAGATCAAGGCGTTGAACGAGCTTGCGCAGCAACGCGGGCAAAGCCTTGCCCAGTTTGCGTTGGCCTGGATATTAAAAGACCCGCGCGTTACCTCCGTGCTGATCGGCAGCAGCAGGCCCGCGCAGATCACCGATTCGATCGGTTGCCTGAAGAATACGGCTTTCAGCGCAAACGAGCTGAAGAAGATCAATGCGATCATGGAATAACAATGCCGGCTGTTCCCGAACGTGCCCGGCTGTATGAAATTAAATTTTCGTCAGTGCGGCGCCCTTGTGGGCAGCGATATGGTCTGTTTTGTCGCTTTTTATTTCGTACTGCGGATCGGCTTCCGTGGCATGGTGCGTATAGCCTTTATAGTCGAAATCTTTGGTGTGTACTTTTATGATCGTGCCCGAAACCCTGCCTGCTTCCGAATTCCAGCTAACGGTGTCGCCGACCTTGAATGTTGTGTGCATGATTGTGTTCTTATTGGTTAAGCAAATTGTCGTCGGAATAAAATACATGGTCGCCAACCACCCTGGCGGGTGATGTATAGCTGTGCTCTTCGGCTTTACCGGCTGCCATAATATGCAGCACCGTCCAGCCTTTTGCTTTCAGGTAATCGGATACCATCGAGCGATGGCAACGCCACCAAACCGCTTCGGCGCACATATAAACAGTGGGCGACTGCAATGCGACGGCTTCCAGTTCAGCCATGCCTTTTGCAAATCCTTCGGTTTCCATGTAGTCGGCATAGCCCCGGAAGGAAGCATTGCGCCAGCGGGTATTTTTCGAGTCTTTCTGCTCTTTTCTCCTGCCACCCAAATCTTGCAGGTACAGGTAGCGGATGCCATTTTCAGCGAGTGTTCTTTCCAGGTTCTCCCGGTCGAACTGCGGAAATTTCCGTGAACCCGGAAGCCGCCGGATGTCTGCCAGCGTTTTTATCCCGAACGATTGCAGCATCGTCATAAAATCGACCAGGCTATGGGTAGAATGGCCAATACTGTAAATGGTATGTTTGCCGGGCATGCTCATGTCTCGTTCTTTAACAGGCCTGTTCCGGGGGCGCCATTAAAGCGCTACCGAGCTCAGTTCCTGTCCCAGTGCCTGTAAGGCGGATTCTATTTTCTTTACCTGGGCAGGGCGGGGCTTTTTCAGTCCGCTGGAATAATGCTGCAATTGTTTTTGATTGATGCCTGTCAGCCGCTCCAGCCCCGATTTGGTGAACAGTCCCTTATAATAATTCAACAGGCTCTGTACGTCGAATTTATAGACGAGCTCATAGTCGCCTTTCAGCGCTGCGGGGATCTTTGTCTTTGTATTGTGCTGTTTGTATAAGGCAATCGCTTCCACGATCGATTGCATGGCTTCCCGGGGTGTATCGCCCGCACCGTAAATGCCGGCGATATCATCGATATAGGCACCATAATGGTCTTTGCTGCATCCAATGGTCACAATGATCTTTTTCATATTGCTGGTTGAAAAGGCTACAGCCCCATTTCTTTAATGATCTTTTTTCGGAACGGCTCAAACATTTCTTTTGCGCCATGATAAGGAACCGGGTATCGCACCCCGTTCTTCTCGTAGATATAATGGCTGCCTGTTGACCGCACATATACCCAGCCGGCTTTCCTTATCAGCCGGTGAAATTCTGAATATTTCATTTGCAACGAACTTTCCCGGCTGTATTATAAAGGTATATAAATTTCTACTTTTACAAAAATAGATGGACGGCCGCCGGCTGCCAAAAAACGAAGCTATGCGATCACGCACAGCGACAAAAGGAGAAAAACACGGTATTTTCGCCGGCTGCCGTTTTAGGTAAAATCAAATTGCATTTCATTCA
>JAKPBL010000490.1 GCA_029778965.1 Bacteroidota bacterium | reverse complement strand
AATTTCAATCCCGACTGGACGGCGGGTCTGTCGAACAGCTTTACCTTCAAAAGATTCAACCTGAGTTTTTTGATTGATCACCGGCAGGGCGGAAGCCTGGTGTCGATGACCGATGCCATCCTCTATGGCGATGGCATGGTAAAAGGAACATTGGCCGGCAGGGGCGGTGATCTCGTATTCGGTGAGAACGTGTTTACACATGAAAACGGCGTACTGGCCGACGGCTCGCACAACAGCATCGCCACCCGCGCGGAAACATTCTGGACCACCGTAGGCGGCCGAAACACACCGGTGGGCGAGGCTTTTGTAAGCAGCGCCACCAATACCCGCCTGCGCGAGCTGACCTTCGGTTACAGCCTGCCCGCTTCGCTCTGGGGAAAATGGCCCATTGAAGGCATCCGGTTTTCACTGGTGGGAAGAAACCTGTTCTTCATTCACCGGGCGGCCAAATCGATCGATACCGATTTTCTGCAGGGAACCGGCCCCGACTCGGAAGGCTTCCAGTCGTTCGCGCCGCCCACCAGCCGCACGTTCGGTTTCAACCTAAAAATTGATTTCTAAAAAAACTGCCATGACCAGAACCTTCATATTCAGATACCTGCTTGCTTTTATTGCAGCCGGCAGTACGATCAGCGGGTGTACCAAAAAATTCGACGAGATCAACACCCCCAAAAACGCCATTTCAGTCGATAAGATAGACGGCAGCCTCATCGGGCAGGCTTTTGCCCAGGCGCAATACGGAACAGTCGCCGGCCAGTACCAGGTAGGCCAGAACCTGTATGCCGACATATACGCCCAGTATTTTGCCACTACGCATATCAATTTCAACTCCGATCAGTTTATGGAAGTGGGTGCGTGGACCAATATATGGTTCAACTACTACTATTCCACACCGGCCACGCAGTTGAACTTTGTAGAGAACTACACGGCCGAAAACAACCTGGCGCTGGCCAATGCAATCATCAAAGTATGGAAGGTGATTTTCTACCACCGTATTTCAGACTATTTCGGTCCCGTTATCTACAGCGAGTTCGGCAAAGGACAAACCAGCGTTCCCTACGATTCACAGGAGACCGTGTACAAGGATTTCTTTCGCCTGCTTGATGAGGCGGTGGCTGTATTCAAAGCCAACCCGGGAGGCAATGCATTTGGCAACAACGACCAGGTATATGCAGGCAACATAGACAATTGGCTGATACTCGCCAATTCGCTCCGCCTTCGCATGGCCGTGCGTATTTCTTATGCTGATCCCGGGCTCGCCAAAACACAGGCGGAGAAAGCGGTGGCCGACGGCGTGATGGTAAGCAATACGACCAATGCCGGCGTATTGTCAACCGCGAATTCGATCAATAACCTCTCGACCTGGACCTATATCGATGAGTTCAGGATGAGCGCCACCATGTGCAGTATACTGACAGGTTACAACGACCCGCGCCTCGATGCCTATTTCAACCAGGCCGGCGGCAGAAAGGGAGGTAATCTCGGTTGGCACGGCGTTCGCAACGGCCTGCCCTCGGGCCAGAAAGGCGGTTCGCTCAACAACGATCATTCTTTTGTCGATACCAAGTGGCTGCCGCTGGCAGACGGCGGCGCCAACCTGCGCAGCGCCGTAATGAGCGCGGCCGAAGTGTATTTCCTGCGCGCCGAAGGCGCCCTGCGCGGCTGGAACATGGGCGGCAGTGCGGAAGACCTTTACAAGAGCGGTATCCGTATGTCGCTGACGCAATGGACGGCCGCTTCACCGGCCGAGATCGACGCCTATATTGCCAGCAATGCAAAACCGGC
>JAKPBL010000461.1 GCA_029778965.1 Bacteroidota bacterium | reverse complement strand
GACATTGCCTTTTCGGCCAATGCAAGCAGATTGTCTTTATCAAGCAGCAACGCCTGGTCATATTTTCTTATCGCCTCGTCATAATTACCTTTGTCGTGCCAGGCAATGCCCTCCGACACCAGTTTCTCAGCTTCTTCTTTTTGCTGCGCCCAAAGGGCTGTAGACAACAGTGGAAAGGCAAGCAGTAAGAGTGCTTTTTTCATTCCTATATTTTTAACCAAAGGGTTCATAAATGGATTTGCTCGGCTGCGAGAACCATTTGGGACCTTCTTCGGTCATATATACGCAATCTTCCAACCGCACGCCAAATTCGCCCACGATGGAAATATTGGGTTCAATGCTGAAACACATACCGGGTTCCAGCAGGCGGGTATTTCCCTTCACCATATTACCCCATTCGTGACCATCCATCCCAATGCCATGGCCCGTGCGATGCGGCAATCCCGGCAGTTTATACCCTGGGCCGAAACCGGCATCCGTTATCACCTTGCGGGCGGCGGTGTCCACTGCTTCACAGGGCGCGCCTACTTGGGCAGCGGCAAAACCGGCGGCCTGTGCCTCCTTTTCAAGCGCCCATATTTCCTGCTGTCGCTTTGTAGGCTCATTTCCAAAAACCACCGTACGGGTGATGTCTGAATTATATCCTTCCACCAGGCAACCGCAGTCCATCAATACAATGTCGCCTTTTTTTAGCTGCTGCGGCTGTTTGGTTCCATGCGGAAAAGCCGAGGCCGTACCAAAAAGGCATAGCGCAAAATCTGCTCTGCCTCCCAATTCGTTTTGGGCCGACATAATTATCGAGGAAAGGTCTCTTTGCGACATGCCTTCTTTTAACTGGCTCACGCCCTGTTTTATTGCGGCAAGGGTAATATCACTTGCCCTTTGCATCAGTTTTATTTCAGCGGGAGATTTAATGATACGGCAAGGAATGGTCACCGGGTCGCCACTTACACAGTTCAGGAGGGGCGCTTCCTTCTGTATTCCGTTGGCAATAAAAAAACGGGTATTTTCTTCTATGGCAATATTTCCGGATATAATTCCATCGCCTTTCAGCACCTCGGAAATCAACCTGTAAGGGCTTTCATCTTCCTGCCATACATAAACATCTTTCCCAATGATTATTTGCTCACGCAGGCGGGCTTCTTCAAACGCGGGACAAACATACTTCACCGCTCCTTTTGCCGGAATGACGGCTACCATCGTTCTTTCACTGGGCCACCAGGTTACACCGGTAAAATAATTGAGGCCCGTGCCCGCTTCCAGTATCAACGCACCCATCTTGTTTTCAGCAAGCAGGCGTTGTGCTTTTGCGACCCTGGCTTTTCTCTCCTCCAATGAAATGGGCGTTGCCTCACCTGGTATCGGTTGCAGGGCGCGCGCATGGCCGGCCTCCTTTTTGCTGTCTGCGCTGCAAGAACCAAGAGTGGTCAGAATTGTGCCCGCCGTCGCCATACCCGTCAGGGTGATAAATTCTCTTCGTCCGGTTGTCATAAAAGCAATTTTCAATTATAGATTAGTCTTATTGTCAGAGCAGGCTTGCCATGCTGCTTCAGAGAGCTTGTACTGCCGATCACGTACGCGCTACATTTCCTGTCGTAGTCAAGATACAAACAATAGCGTTCTGTCAGCCACTTATCTAATTCAGCTTTTTGTTTTTCCCTAATAGCGACTTTGTTACAAAAACTGAAAGCGGCGACGGCTCCTTGATGGGGCCGGAATCCATTCTGATAATAGCGGATTTTCCCTTAAATCCAAAGAAGGCGGTGGTCATCTGAAACGCGCCTACCCGTTTACGATTTCGCCCCCGTTGGGATGTAATACCTGGCCGCTCATGTACACACTGTCGTCGCAGGCGAGGAAGAGATAGGAAGGGGCGATCTCCCGGGGCTGACCCGAGCGCTCCATGGGGGCTTTGGCCCCATGCCGGGCGGTCTTCTGCGGCGGGAAGCTCGACACGATCAGGGGTGTCCATACCGGCCCGGGCGCCACGGCATTCACGCGGATATTGCGTTCCTTCAGGTTAGCGGCAAGGCTGCGGGTAAAGGCAACAATCGCGCCTTTGGTGCTGGCATAGTCGATCAGGTGGGCGCTGCCCCGGTAGGCAGTTACAGAAGTAGAATTGACAATGACAGCACCGCTCTGCATCAGCGGCAGGGCCAGTTGGGTAATCCAGAACATGGAAAAAATATTCGTAGCAAAAGTGTGCTGCAATTGACGGGTGCTGATGTGTTCCGGGCGCTCCTGGTCGGTTTGCGTGGCGGCGTT
>JAKPBL010000442.1 GCA_029778965.1 Bacteroidota bacterium | reverse complement strand
AATTTTCCGATTAATAGGTGATTATCATGTTTTTATACCCGTATATTTTCTATTGATTTTTTTTTGCGGTAATTTTCAAAGACGACTGCAAAGAGATTTAAATTTGATTAAAACAGTAACCGGGAAAAGCCCCGGGTGTTTGCATTTCGCGCTTTTTTATATTAGTTTCACCGCCGGTTTTCGACCTATATCCTGCCTGAGTAACCCCCCAATTTTCCTGGTGCCTGATTGTTAGCCGGATTTGACTTCCATATCCCTGAATTGCTGTGCTCGAACCTCATTAGAAACTTATCAAAAGGGAATATGAAGATTTTTACTTTTTATCGGCGCGACGGAATGGTGCGGGCGTCGTTGTTGTCGGTTTTTTGCTTTTTATTTTTTGGTACTCTTATTAGAGCAAATGAGACCGGCAGTTATTTTGCCTCAACCACCATAACGGGTGTAACACCGGGTGGTACATTGAGACTGGGTATTCCATTTACAGTTCAGGGAACGTATACAGGCCCGGCCGACAGTGTTCAGATTTCGCTAAGCCTGGATGCCGGTTTGCCTTTCGATTATAGCTTAAACGCTACCTCCGGCTACCGCGGGGTTACCATTACCGGTGCTGGCACCTGGGAGTTCACGTACACACCTACCCATCCCGGAACCATACTATTGCGAAGCAGGGCCCGGGAAGGCGGCACCTGGGGACCGGTATCTACCTATTCGGTAACTGTTGCTGAAAACCCGTCGCCTGAGTTTGCGCCGGGCGGTCCTATTCTTGTTGTATATGACCCGTCGGACTATTTCGGCCAATACACGGCAGAGATGCTCAGAAACGAAGGGTTGAAGTCTTTTGCCATGGCCCCGATTGGATCGATGAATGTCGGCGATTATGAGCTGACCAAATACGACGTGGTCATACTTGCCACGATATCCGGGCTTACCCAACCCCAGGCAGACGCACTGAACAGTTTTGTTGTCAATAACGGCGGGAGCCTTATCGCCTATAGGCCAGACCCGCTATTGAATGGCCTGATGGGTATCACCGGGCGGGCCGACAATGCCCGTTCGAATCAATACCTGCAGGTGGTCACAACGACCGGTACGCCCGGAGCGGGGATTGTTGATGAAACCATGCAGTTTCACGACGTAGCCGATAACTATACCATTGGCGTAGGTGTGACTGCGATCGCCTATTTCCATACTGGCGCAGGTGGAACGCACGAGAATCCGGCTATTACGCAACGCGTGTACGAGTCGGGTGGCCGGGCGATTGCATTCGCCTACGACCTGAACCGGTCGATCGTATTTACCCGTCAGGGCAACCTCGACTGGAAGTACCAGGCGCGTTCGCCTGCCCCGCCAGGTTGGCCGGTCAACTGGCCTATTCGCGCAAATGACATGTTTTACGGGAACATGGCAGGTGATCCCCAGCCCGACTGGGTCGATTTGAACAAGATTCAGATTCCACAGGCCGACGAACAGCAGCGACTGCTGGCCAACCTTATCCTGCTGGCCAACTATCACCGGAAGCCATTGCCGAAATTCTGGTATTTCCCACGCCGGGTCAAGGGTGTTTTTGTGATGACAGGCGATGACCACTCGAGGCAGGCATATCTGCCCAATGACCCAAGCTATGTTGAATCGCTAACCGGCGCCTATTTTAATCTGTTCAAGCAAAGAACGCCTGCGGGTTTTGATAACCCCGAAGGCGTGGCAGACTGGCGGGCAATCCGCGGCACCTCCTATCTTTATGACGATTCCTATCACGTCAACGACAGCGTGGTGTACTACTCCAACCAGGGTTTTGAATTGAGCACCCATTTTCAAAGCGACCATTTGAACCTGCCCGACCAGATCATCCCGTTTTGGATGAATACCCAGTTATCGGATCTTAGAACCCATAACCCGTCGATTGAGCCGTATAGTACCGAGCGGACCCACGCCATCGTGTGGACGGGCTGGGCCCATTTTCCGCGCATTTCGAAAGAACGCTACGGTATTCGTCTCGATGTGAACTACTATCATTTTCCACCCAGTTGGATTGGAAAGGATGCACCCGGGGGGGAGAGGAACGGCTTCATGACCGGATCTGCCATGCCCATGCGATTCGCCGACTCCAATGGTGCCTTTATTAATTCTTACCAGGTGCTTACGCACATAACCGATGAATCAGGTCAAACTTTCCCCAAAGCCGCCAATGATGTAATGGCCGGTATCAACAGGGGCTTCTATGGCGCTTATTGTATTAACTGGCATACCGATAACCATGATATGAGCGGTGCAAATGCCATGATTGACGTTGCCCTGGCGAATAATATTCCGATTGTTTCGTCCCGGCAGTTGCTGAACTGGCTGGATGCCAAAGAAACCACCAGTTTCAACTCCCTCGCCTGGTCGGGTAATGTACTCACTTTCAATATTACCGGTGGTGTAAGAAACCTCAACCTGATGTTGCCCGACAAACTGGAAGGCAACCTCCAGTTGATTGAGGTCAGAAGGAATGGAGCGCCGGTAGCCATTACCAGAGATGTTATCGCCGGTATTGAGTATGGTTTTGTGGATGCAGAACCAGGTTCCTATGCCGCGGTGTACGGACTTCCGGATTGTGATCCTATGGACCCGGTTCTGTCGACCGACAAAACCCTGCTCTGCCCGGGTGAGGAAGCACATCTTACCATCACCACATCCAGCAACGACGGTCCCTTCACCGTGGTGATAAACGGGATTACTTATACCAATGTAAGTTCAGGCATCCCCTTTACCTCGATCCAGGCTTCTTCAGGCGTCCAGGAACATATTTTCAACGGAACACCCGCGCCGCCGGTCGACGGTGATGCCAATGAGGTCGAACTCGGTGTCAGGTTTACAGTGGATGGTGCCGGGGTAATAGAAGGCATTCGGTTTATGCCGGGCGGCGCCGTGGTACCGGCTGGCAGAACGGTTACGCTGTGGGACGGTCCCGGTCATATTATTGGAAGCGGCACTTCACAGAACGAAACCATGAGCGGCTGGCAGAACGTGCTCTTTGCCAGTCCGGTTGCGGTAGGGTCGGGCCAGACATATACTGCCTCGATGCACGTACCTGACGGTATCAGGTATAGCTATGGCTCGGGCGGTGACGGATTTGGCAGCCCGCGTACCAACGGGTCGATCAGCGTTCCGGCCAACGGCGGTGTTTTCAGGTATGGACCCATTGCATTGCCTACGCAGGTCTTTAACGGTACCAACTATTGGGTGGACGTTATATACCGGAAATCAATCCCCGGCGGAGCCACTACCTATCCGTTAACCAGCATCACCAATAACGAAGGTTGTACCGAGCTGGTATCAGACCAGTCGGTGACCATTACCATCGATCCCAACTGTACCGTTACACCGGTGAAATTCTCCAGCTTTACCGGAGAAGCGCAATACAACAATGCCGTGCTGCACTGGACGACCGCCATGGAGGCAAACAGCGCGTATTTTGAAGTACAGAGAAGCGCCGACGGACAAATGTTCGTTCCCGTAGGACGTGTTCAGGCTGCCGGTAACAGCTCGCTGCCCCTGCAGTACAACTTTACCGATCCGGGTCTAGGCCAGCAACGTTATTTCTATCGCCTGAAGCAGGTGGACATCGATGGAAAATTCATTTACTCGTCGACCATTTCGGTAGTAATAGGCACGGGGCATGAGTTCCTGCTGATGCAGAACAACCCCAACCCTGTATCGGGTAGTTCTGTGATCACCTATGTGGTGCCGGTAAATACCCAGTTGCGACTGGCGCTGTACGATAACACCGGCCGTATGCTCAAGGTGCTTGCCCAGGGCGCTCACCAGCCCGGTACCTATCGTGTAACGGTCAGCAAAGGCCAGTTGTCTGCCGGCATTTATTATTACCGGCTCGATGCCAGCCAAACCAGCCTCATCAAAAAAATGATGATTCGTTAACCCCGGTCTTCGGGTAACCGACCATCACGCGCGCTTATAAAACGCCGTTTCCCGAAAGGAAACGGCGTTCTTTTTTTGCTAACACCCGTTAGTGTTTTTTATTATTTTTGACCCTTAAATGATCCCATGCAGTTCATACTGACCGAAGAACAGGAGATGATCCGCCAGGCGGCCCGCGATTTTGCACGGCAGCAATGCCTGCCCGGCGTTATTGAGAGAGATGAAAAACAGGCTTTCCCGCGCGAGCAGGTAATGCAGTTGGCCGAGCTGGGCTTTATGGGTATGATGGTTGATCCCGCCTACGGCGGATCGGGGCTCGATACCATCAGTTATGTGCTGGCCATGGAAGAGATCAGCAAGATCGATGCCAGTGTGAGTGTGTGCATGAGCGTTAACAACAGCCTGGTTTGCTGGGGACTGGAAGCCTATGGCTCCGAGGCCCAGAAACAACAGTACCTGGTGCCGCTGGCACAGGGCCGCAAGAACGGTGAGCTCTATATCGGCGCTTTCCTGCTGAGCGAGCCCGAAGCAGGCAGCGATGCTACTTCACAGCACACCACTGCCATCGACAAGGGTGATTATTATCTGCTGAATGGTATCAAGAACTGGATCACCAACGGCTCGTCGGCTTCGGTGTACCTGGTAATCGCGCAAACCGACGGCACGCTCGGCTCGCATGGCATCAATGCATTTATCGTGGAGAAAAATACGCCCGGCATCACAGTGGGCGCCAAGGAAAATAAAATGGGAATCAGGGGAAGCGACACCCACAGCATTTCCTTCAGCGATGTAAAAGTGCCAAAAGAAAATCGCATTGGCGATGAAGGCTTCGGTTTCAAGTTTGCCATGAAAACCCTCGCGGGCGGCAGGATCGGCATCGCTTCACAGGCCCTCGGCATCGCCGCCGGCGCCTACGAGCTGGCGCTCGGCTACTCAAAACAACGCAAGGCATTCGGCAAAGAGATCATGAACCACCAGGCCATCCAGTTCAAACTGGCCGATATGGCTACCCGCGTGGAAGCAGCGCGGCTGATGTGCCTGAAAGCCGCCTGGGAGAAAGATAAC
>JAKPBL010000431.1 GCA_029778965.1 Bacteroidota bacterium | reverse complement strand
TGGCGTCGTTCCATTCGCCCAGTAATTCTATGATCGCATAACCTTCGTCGTAATCGGCCATCAGCACTTTCAGGTAGAGGGTACGCGAACCGAACTCATCCCATTGGGGATGGATATAATAATTGTAGATGACCTGCGAAAACTCGAACTCCGAATAAGCCCGCCCGAAGAAGGGCGACCGCTCGTCTTCTTCGCTTACATAGATATGCCGCCAGTTATAAAATGGTTCAATGTCGTGCATAATTGTCAACTGCTTTCTTGACGCTGCCCCATTGCAACAACAGGCTGCGGGCCAGGTCATAGTCGTTGAGTTTCAGCGCCGACATCACCATCTTCGTACCCCGGTCCACAATCTTTTCATTGCTGAGCTGCATGTTTACCATCTTATTGTCTTCCACCCGGCCGATCTGAATCATCACCGAGGTAGAGATCATGTTCAATACCAGTTTCTGCGCCGTGCCGCTTTTCATACGGGTGCTGCCGGTAACCACTTCCGGCCCTACCACCACTTCCACCGGGTAGTCAGCTTCCACACTGATGGGCGCCGAGGGGTTACAGGAAATCGACCCGGTAACAATGCCGTTTTCGCGGCAATGTTTCAGCGCGCCGATCACATACGGCGTAGTTCCGCTGGCAGCAATGCCCACTACTACATCTTTTTCCGATACCTGGTGCAGCAGCAGGTCTTTCCAGCCCTGCTCGCGATCGTCTTCGGCATTCTCCACCGCGTTTTGAATAGCGGTGGTACCACCCGCAATAACACCGATCACCCAGCCCGGTGGCATACCATAGGTAGGCGGTATTTCGCTGGCGTCCAAAATACCCAGGCGGCCCGAGGTGCCGGCGCCGATATAGAAAAGGCGCCCGCCCGCCAGCATCTTATCTGCCACTGCCTGTACCAGCGGCTCTATCTGGGGGATGGCTCTTTCCACCGCCAGCGGCACCTGTTTGTCTTCGTCGTTAATATGCTGCAGCAGCTCGGTTACGCTCATCTTCTCGAGATGACGGTAATGGCTGTCCTGCTCGGTGATTTTTACAAATTTTTCCATATGGTTAGTGAGCATGATAGGTTATTAGTCCGCCCATCGGATTCTGTACGATCTTACCGAGCTCGAACTCATAACTACGGCAAAGTTCGGCGATCACATCTCTGAATCCAAATGCCACACTGCCGACAAAATGAACCGGGTACTTCCAGCTCTCGTTGTATTTGTTGAGGTGATAAAAGAAGAAATCGTTCAGTCCGTCTTCGACAATGTTCTCTACCATAAAATGCCCGCGGTTTTCGGCCAGGAACATCGTAAAGCTGGCCAGGAAGCGATTGGGCATCGGCTGCTTATAGACCCGGTCGAGGATGTCGGTTTCCGACAGGTGGAATTTTTCTTCGAAACGGTACCGCAGCTCTTCATCGAACGTATTGTATAGATAATATTGTAATACCTTTTTCCCCAGGTAGGCGCCGCTACCCTCATCGCCCAGCACGTAGCCCAGCCCCGGGCTGTTTTTAACCACCTTTGACCCGTTGTAATAGGCCGAATTGCAGCCTGTACCCAAAATACAGGCAATTCCCTTGTCTTGCCCGCAAACCGAGCGGGCCGCGGCGAGCAGATCGGTATCAACCGTTACTTTGGCCCCCGGAAAAACGACCGATAGTGCTTTGGCGATCATTTTCCGGTTATCGGCATTCTTGCAGCCGGTACCATAATAGTAAATATCGGTAATGGCATATTTCCGGATCTCCGGCAGGAGGTCGCGGGTCGTCAGCTCGATAATCTGCGCCCCATTGAGAAAATAGGGACTGATTCCACCGGTAAACACCGTCTTCCTGCTTTTTTCCCGCTCCACCACCGTCCATTCGCATTTGGTGGCGCCGCTGTCTGCTATCAAAATCGCCATACTTCTATTTTAACGGTAAAACGAAAATAACGGATATGGCTTAATTTGCGCTTGCAATGAAATCGACCCCCGAAAAAAAGAAACTCCAGGTTTGGCTTCCCCTGTTGTTTTCGATCGTGATGGTTATCGGCATGGTTTTCGGCTATAAGCTGCGTGATAACACCAATACGGCCCGCAATCTTTTTGAATTCAGGCAGAAACGCTCTCCCCTGCAGGAAGTGTACGACCTGGTGATGATGAAATACGTCGACACCGTTAACACCGACACCCTCGGTAACGACGCCATCCAGAGCATGCTGTCGAGGCTCGACCCGCACAGCAGCTTTATCCCCGCCCGCCGCCTGGAAGCGGTCAATGAAGACCTGCAGGGCAATTTCCAGGGCATCGGCATCGAGTTCCAGATATTCAACGACACCGTGAACGTGGTAAGCGTGCTCGACGGCGGACCGAGCGAAAAAGCGGGGCTGATGGTGGGCGACAAATTCCTGCGGGTGGGCGACAGTTCAGTAGCGGGCAGGATCAGCAGCGAAGGCATTCGCCAACTGCTGCGGGGGCCGGGCGGCAGCCAGGTAACCGTAGAAGTGCTGCGCAAGAACGAAAAAAAGCCGTTCACCATTACGCGGGGCACTATTCCCCTTCCCTCGCTCGATGCAGGGTACCTGGTGTCGGGCGATATCGGCTATATCCGGCTCGGCAAATTTGCCGGTACCACCTACGCCGAATTCATGAAAGCCCTGGAGAGCCTGCAGGCAAAGGGCATGCAGTCGCTGATACTCGACCTCCGGGGCAACGGGGGTGGTATTTTAAACGAAGCCATTGAAATGGCGGATGAGTTCCTGAGCGGCGACAAGCTCATCGTATATACCGAGGGAACACATGTACCGCGCCAGGAATTCCGCGCGCGGCGCAAGGGACTGTTTGAGAGCGGGAACCTGGTATTGCTGCTGGACGAGTCGTCGGCTTCGGCCAGCGAGGTGCTGGCAGGTGCGCTGCAAGACTGGGACCGGGCCAGCATCGTAGGCCGGCGCAGCTTCGGCAAAGGACTGGTGCAGGAACAGTACGATTTGAGCGATGGTTCAGCGCTTCGCCTTACTGTTGCCCGGTATTATACCCCGCTGGGCCGCAGTATCCAGAAGCCATACGACCAGGGTATCGACGCCTACGACAACGACCTGCTGAACCGCTACCAGCATGGCGAGCTGGTGAATGCAGACAGCAGCCTGAAAGCGCCGCACGGAAAAGAATACATCACGCCCGGCGGCAAGAAAGTATATGGCGGCGGCGGCATTACACCCGACTTTTTCATATCGGCCGATACAGCCGTCCTCGGCGCAGTTACCGCCTTTTACCGCACCAATATAATGAGCAACTTCACTTACCATTATTACGTGGACAATATGGATAAGCTGTCGGCCTACAAAGATGCGCAGTCTTTTGCCCGCGATTTCAACTGGACAGAAGCCGACTGGGCCGGGTTTATCAGCGCCGCCAAGAAAGACGGCATTCCCACTTTCGGGCTCACGGAAAAAGACAGGCACTTTCTGCAACAGCGGCTAAAAGCATTGCTGGCCCGCTACCGCTGGCGAAATGAAGGATATTACAGCGTGGTGAACATGGACGATAAGGCAGTGGCACTGGCGGTGGAAAAGATTAAATGAGACCATAAATCATGTCTCCCATCATCCGTTTTTATCCAGCAGTTCCTTCTTCTCCACTTTATAAGATGCGATCAGGCCCAATCCGCCACCGATGCCGATAAAGGCGAACCAGAGAGCAGGGTTTTCGTAATCGTGTAATACGTATTGGGTAATGAAATAGGCGACTGCAAGCCCGAGACCCGAGCCGAGCAGCAACAGACCTACCTTAAGGCTTTTATAAGGTGCGGGGCGGCTGTTAACATCGCGGGGGTTCATGCCCCGGTCGATCAACGCCATGTTTTCACGACTGCGGAGATACCAGATACCGAATACCATCGCGAAAAAGCCAAGAAAGCCGATTAAGACCATCATTTCTTCCATAAATGCAGGTTTTATTGTTTTTTGATAGTTGTTTGTTGTTGTATCAGACACCCGATCACTGCCGCAGGTTACACCTGCCATTATTTTCCGTTGGCGCTGTTGCGGGCGACGGGTTCCGTAATATCAGACGCCGGCACCGGTTGCCAGGTTACCGCTTATGATGATTCTTTTCCCCGGGCAGGCCATTTCCCGAAATAACGGTAACCTTGCCGGTAAAGCTGGCGTCTAACCTAACAGCCATGCATCCGGCACTACCAGACAATGATATCATCCAGTTGGTAAAACAGGGGAACAGCCCGGCGTATGCCGGACTGGTAAACCGTTACCAGCAGTTGGTTTTCAGCATTGTATTGCGTTATGTTGAAAACCGGGAAGATGCGGAAGAACTGGCGCAGGATGTATTCGTGAAAGCCTATCGCAGCCTGGCAGATTTCAGGGGCGAGAGTAAATTCAGCACCTGGCTATATACCATTGCCAGCACCACCTGCCTAAGCTTTTTACGGAAAAGAAAACCTAACCTGCAGTCGCTCGATAATGAAAAGGTATCGCTGGCCGCCCTGCAACTGGCCGGCGGGCCCATCGCCAACCAAATAGAAAAAAAATCGAAAATAAGCCTGGTCAACGATGCGATCGGCTTGTTGAGCAAAGACGATGCGCAGGTGATTACGCTGTTTTACAAAGGAGAGCAAAGCCTCGAGGAGATAGCGTATATACTGGGGCAGGAAACCAATACCGTTAAAGTGCGGCTGCACCGGGCGCGGCAGCGGCTAAGGGAGAAAATGGAAAAACATTTCGCGGCCGAAATCAAAGACCTTGAACACTATTGACAATTGATTAATTTTAAACCATGGATATGCAAGACGCTTCCGAGAAAGACAGGCTGCTCTGGGCCTATATCGACGGCCATTGCCTGCCCGCTGAAAAGGAGTTGGTAGAAGCCCATCTCCTGAACGACCCGGTATGGAAAACGGATTACGAGCAGTTGCTGGCTATCCACCGCCAGTTGCCGGAATCGATCCTGCTATCCGCTCCTTCCCTCCGGTTCACTAAAAATGTTATGGAAGAGATCGGCCGGCACCGCATGGCGCCGGCAGCGGCAACCTATATCAATAAAAAAGTTATTTATGGCATCGCCGGCTTTGTGCTGGGCCTGCTGCTGGCGCTGACCGGGTATGTGATGGCAGCCACCGACTGGTCATCGGTTCAATGGGCAGCACCTGGCTGGAAAATAGACAAATTGTCGCCCGCCATCCCTTCGTTCAATTGGCTGTCCAGTCCGCATTTGGTAACCGGCTTTCTCATTATAAATGCCCTCCTCGCCCTTTTCCTGCTCGACCGGCTCCTGGCGCAAAGAAAAAGGCGTACCACCTGAATAGATAAAATGTAAAAAATCGCCCCAAAAACAAACGGTTGCTTACACTATATTGGCCTGAATCGTGTAAGTTAGCTGCCGATGAATGCAATAGCGCAACAAGACCTTGTCAAAACCATTCTGGCCGATTTTCCCGTTACATTGGAAGATATGACGTACAGGCCCTTCGGGTCGGGATTGATCAATTCCACATATCTTGTCAAGTGCGGAGACCAGCAATTCATCCTGCAAAAAATCAACCAGGATGTTTTTCGCCGGCCGGAGGATATCGCCGAAAACCTGCGGCTGATCAATACGCACCTGCAGCAACATCACCCGGATTATTTTTTTGTGCATCCCCTGGCCAACCGCCGGCAGCAAACCATGTTCTGGAACGAAGAAATGGGTTATTACCGGCTTACACCCTATGTACAGGGCTCACAATCGATCGACGTGGTGGGCAATGCCGGTGAGGCATTCGAAGCGGCTGTACAATTCGGCCGTTTCACGGCGCGGCTGGCTGATTTCGACCCGCAGCGACTCAAGGTTACCCTGCCCGATTTCCACAACCTGCGTTTGCGATACGACCAGTTCAAGAGCACCCTGCTGCATGGCGACGCCACCCGCATTGCCGAAGCAACCGACGCCATCGACTTCATACGGTCGCAGGCCGCTATCGTCGATGAATACGAACATATATGTAACCACCCCACCCTATACCCCGTGCGGGTGATGCACCACGATACCAAGATCAGCAACGTACTGCTCGATAAAAACAAAAAAGGCATCTGCGTGATCGACCTCGATACCGTTATGCCTGGCTATTTTTTCAGTGATGTGGGCGATATGCTGCGCACGTATCTGTCGCCCGTCAGCGAAGAAGAAAAGGATTTTACCAAAATCGCCATCCGCATCCCGATCTTCGCGGCCATCGTGAAAGGCTACTTCCAGGAGATGAAAGAGGAGCTGACGACGGCCGAAAAAGCGCATTTTGTTTTTGCGGGTAAAATCATGATCTATATGCAGGCCATCCGATTCCTGACAGATCATTTCAACAACGACGTTTATTATGGCGCCAGGTATCCTTACCACAATTATGTGAGGGGTTGCAACCAGATCGAATTGCTCAAAAAGCTCAATGAAGCTGAGCCGGCGCTGCAGCATATCCTGGAGCAACAAATTGATGCCATACAATAAACGGCGCTGTACACAAAAACTTAACCTGCGCCAGCAACTGTAAACAGTAATTTGGCGCTATAATAGCAGCCATGAAAATACCTGTCAGTACCTGGAAAGGCGCATTTCTGCTGGTTTCCGTCTTTTTGTTTGCATTTCACCCTGCATCCGCACAAAAACCACCGCGCAAAAAAACAGTATTCGTCATCGCCGACGGCATTCCCGCCGACGTGCTCGAAAAAGTATCCACCCCTTCTATGGATGCCATTGCCAAAAGAGGGAAATACCTGCGTGCCTTTGTGGGCGGCGCGAAAAACACTTATTCCGAAACGCCCACCATTTCAGCGGTGGGGTACAACAGCCTGCTGACAGGCACCTGGGCCAATAAGCACAATGTATGGGACAATGACATCGCCGCGCCCAACTACCACTACCCCACTATTTTCAGGTTGTACAAAGAGCAATACCCCGCGGGCAAGATCGCTGTTTATTCGAGCTGGCTCGACAACTGCACCAGGCTGGTGGGCGACGGGCTGCCGCAAACCGGCAACCTGCACGTCGATTACCACGCCGACGGCTTTGAGCTCGACACCCTTCGCTTTCCGCATGATACGCAGCGCGATTTCATGCATCGCATTGACGAAACGGTGGTGGATGCCGCGGTGAACGGGATCAGGACCCAGGCGCCCGATCTTACCTGGGTGTACCTGGAATATACCGACGACATGGGCCATATGTACGGCGACAGCGAGCCCTTTTATAAGGCTGTCGGCATGCTCGACGCGCAGATGGGCCGGCTCTGGTCGGCTATCCGTTACCGTGAGCAGGCCTTCGGCGAAGAGTGGCTGCTGGTGATCACTACCGATCACGGGCGCAGTGAGAAAGACGGGAAGGGACATGGCGGCCAATCCGACAGGCAACGAAGCACCTGGATGGTAACCAGCCTGGCTAACATCAATGCATATCCGAACTTCAGGAAACCCGGTATAGTCGACATATTCCCCACCATCGCCCGGTTTATGCAGATACAGGTACCCGACGCAGTTCGCCGCGAAACAGACGGCATTCCCCTGACCGGCCCTGTGTCGCTGATCGATATGCAGGTCAATGCTTTCCAGAACAAACTAGACATCGAGTGGACGCCTTTAAACCCCGCCGACAAATCAACCGTAAAAATCTGGATCAGTAACAGCAACCAGTATAAGACCGGTGGCAAAGACGATTATACACTCGCTGCTGAAGTGCCCGCTTCACAGCGGCATGCCAGCATTCCATGGGCCAATCACCCGGAGTTCACCAAAATAGTGCTGGAAGGCGTGGACAATAGTTTGAACCGCTGGGTGTTGCCGCCTGTCGCCAAACAATAGGCTAGTTGGTTGTAAGCGGTAGCATGGGGAATAACTTCATTGCATTTTCCGCGTACACCTTTTTAAGGATATTGTCGGGCAACCCCATACCGTACATCCGCCAAAATGCATGGTAACGTTTATGGTAAGGAAAGTATTCGTCTTCGGTTTCCAGCACCCGGAAATAGGTAGCATACTCGCTGGGTACCCAACTGTCTTTCCCGAACAGGATCCGGTTCTGGTATTTCTCGAAGAAAGCACGGGCGCGCCGGGGCTGGCGACCCAGTTCGGCGATCACGGCTCCCATTTCTACCATCACGTTGGGTAAACGCGTCAGCAATTCGTCGAGCTTGTCGAGG
>JAKPBL010000430.1 GCA_029778965.1 Bacteroidota bacterium | reverse complement strand
CATTTTCTGGTAAATGCGATAGTGTGTGCCGGACTGAAAGTTCCGGATATCCTCCTCCGTCAGGATGGAATAGTTCCACACCTTTTTACTGGTGTCAATGAAATTGTCTTGTTCGTAGGTGGATTTGATGATTGACATGGCATCGCGTTGAAATAAAAATACGGTTTAACTATAAATTAAATGTGGAAAAAAAAGATTTCTGCATCATTTGCCCAACTTCGGATCGCCAAACCAAATATGAGAAAATCAGCCTGCCTTATTCCGGCGCTGTTGTGCGCCTTGTTTTCCTTTGGACAAACGATCACCCTCCGGGGCGTCGTTACAGATACCGCCGAACATAAACCGCTGGCCAACGCAGCCGTTCTTCTTTTGTCGAAAGATTCATTGATCTTACAGCACGTTCGCACCGATGCCGGTGGAAAGTTCGAGCTATCGGCCGCCATGACCGACAGCGGATCGGTGCTCATCAGCTATCCCAAATTTGCCGATTATACCGACGTGGTAGCCGCAGACCGGCAGGTGACCGATCTCGGCGCCATACCGATGACCCGCAAATCGGCCCTGCTGCAGGAAGTGATCGTATCGCAGAAAATCGGCGCCATTCGCATGAAGGGCGATACGCTTGAGTTCAAGGCCGACAGCTTTGCCGTGAGGCAGGGCGCCACGGTCGACGAAATGCTGAAAAGGCTGCCCGGCCTGCAGGTGAACAGCAAAGGGGAAATCACGGCGCAGGGAGAGAAAGTGCAGAAGGTGTTGGTGGACGGTGAAGAATTTTTCAGCGACGACCCGGCGGTAGTGACCCAGAACCTGCGTGCCGACGCGATCGACAAAGTGCAGGTGTACGACAAGAAGAGCGACCAGGCTACTTTTACGGGCATCGACGACGGAGAGAAGCAAAAGACCATCAACCTGCAAATGAAGGAAGACAGGAAAAAGGGCTATTTCGGCAAAGCGAAGCTGGGCGGCGGACTACCAGGTTATTTCGAGAATGAGGCGATGCTCAATTACTTTAAGGGCAAGCGGAAAGTTTCGGCTTACGGCACCATGTCCAATACCGGCAAGGCGGGGCTCGACTGGCGCGACAACGATCGCTTCGGCGGCGGCAACGATATGGAATTCGACGAAGAGAATGGTTATTTCTTCAGCTATGGCGACGACGATGGCATGAATACCTGGGGCGGCCGGTACAACGGGCAGGGCCTGCCCAAAGCCTGGACCGCCGGTGCGCACTTTTCCAATAAATGGAATGCCGACAACCGGAACATCAACGGGAATTACCAGTTCTATAAACAGGATGTTGACAATGCCAGCACCAGCGCCAGCCAGTATATTCTTCCCGACACGCTTTACTATAACCAGGAAACAGGGAAAACCTTTTCGCAGAATATACTGCACAAGCTCAGCGGGTACTATGACCTGAAGTTCGATTCCACTTCCAGCCTCAAGGTGAAAGTGAACGGCAACAGGGGCAGCGCACAGAATGAATCACATTACCAGTCGGAAGCCCTGTCGCCGGATCACCTGCCGGTGAACGACCAGCAGCGCGACCTGGTGTCGCAGGGCGACAGAACGAAGTTTTCTGTGGACGCGATCTGGCGAAAAAAGCTGGCCAAAAAAGGAAGGACCATTTCTCTTACCCTGAACTCGACCTATAGCGATAATGCCAGCAACGGGCAACTGTATTCAATCACCAATTTCTTCGATCCCACGGGGCAGATCGACAGCTCGGAAATCATCGACCAGCGCAAGCGAAGCTACCAGCAAACGAACGGCTTTGCCGGCAAGCTGTCTTATACCGAACCACTCAGCCGCAAGTGGTTTGCAGAGATCAACTACGGGTACGTGCTCAGCAACAGCAAAGCCGACCGGACTTCGTTTAATCGTGACAGCGAGGGCAAATACGACCAGTACGACAGCCTCTACAGCAATGATTTTTCCTTTGACTACGGTACGCACAGCGGCGGGCTCAGCTTTCGTTTCAACGGCGACAAGCTGGTAGCTTCGTTCGGCAGCAATATTGCCAATTCGCATTTCCGGCAATCTGACCTGTTGCGCGACAGCGTTTACACCTATAATTTTGTGAACCTGTTTCCCAAAGCGATGCTGCGTTTCAAGATGGGCGCGCAAACCGGCCTTACCTTCAACTATCATGGCCGTACGCAGCAACCAACCATCCAGCAGCTTCAGCCGGTTATCGACAACAGCAATAACCTGAGTGTTGCCGTCGGCAATCCTAACCTGAAACAGCAATTCGCTAATACATTCGACATGTTCTTCAACGACTATAAAGTGTTGTCGGGCCGCAACATCTATTTCAGCGCCCACTTCACGCAAACCGACAATGCCATTGCAGGATATGATGCGGTCGATGGCAAGGGGAAGCGTCGTTACACCTATGTAAACGTTGATGGCAATTTCGATTATGGCGCCTGGGGCGGTTACTGGAAGCAGCTCAAAAAACAAAAGCTGAACCTGAACAGCAGCCTGGAATTCAACGGCGGCCGTATCAACAACTTCATCAACAGCGAACGCAACACCAATAACTACTATACGGCAGGCACGCGCTTTGGGGTGCTGAAAGAC
>JAKPBL010000422.1 GCA_029778965.1 Bacteroidota bacterium | reverse complement strand
GGGGAGAAGAAGCCATTGGCGGCATCTGCGACGAAGAACAGTTGCTTTGTTTCGGTTGGACCTTCTGGAATAAAAGAGATCCTATCCTGAAAGAGCGCTTTTTCGGGCTCGGTAACAACGAAGGCAACCATGGCGAAGACGTGAAAGAGCAATATTATTATCTAGATGCCACGCCCACGCATTCGTACATGAAAATGTTGTATAAATACCCCATGCACGAGTTTCCCTACCAGTTGTTAGTGGAAGAAAATGCCCGCCGGGGAAAGAATGACCCCGAATATGAGCTGCTCGATACGGGGATATTCGATAACGGGGAATATTTCGATTGTTTTATCGAATATGCCAAAGTGGCCAAAGATGATATCCTCATTCGCCTGGAAGTGTTTAACCGCGCCGCGCAGTCTGCCAGCCTGCTGGTATTGCCAACGGCCTGGTTTCGCAATACCTGGTCGTGGGGAAGGCATCCTTATAAGCCCTCTCTGCTGCTGCATGAAAATGCGATTAAAATACAGCACGAAGAGCTCGATATGCAATGGTTGTATGCGGAAGAACATGACCAGTTGCTGTTCTGCGAGAACGAAACCAACCGGCAACGGCTATACGGCATTGATAACGGTAATCCTTACCCGAAAGACGGCATCCACGATTTTATCGTTCATGCCCGGCCTTCGGTGAACCCGGCCATGCAAGGCACCAAGGCAGCTTTTGTAAAAGAGATGGTAGTGCCCGCTGGCGGCTCTTCGGTATTCCGCCTGCGCCTCTGCCGAAATGCGCAGTCATCGCCTTTTGCCGGTTTCGACGAAACAGTTGCACTGCGCAGAAAAGAAGCCGATGAATTTTACGACAGCCGCCGGCCGCTCATCAAAGACCCGGCGCAGCGGTCGCTGCACCGCCAGGCCATTGCCGGCATGTTGTGGAACAAACAGTTCTATTCATATAAGGTACAGCAGTGGCTGGATGGCGACCCGGCTATGCCGCCGCCGCCCGAGAGCCGGAAAAAGGGACGCAATGCACACTGGACACACCTGTACAACCACGATGTTATTTCGGTGCCCGACAAATGGGAGTTTCCGTGGTATGCGGCCTGGGACCTGGCCTTTCATTGTGTCAGCATCGCCCTCGTTGATCCCGACTTCGCCAAATCGCAGTTGTTGCTGCTGACGCAGGAATGGTATATGCATCCCGCCGGTGAGTTGCCTGCCTACGAATGGTCGCTCCAGGACGTTAACCCGCCTGTGCATGCAGGCGCGGTTTTCAGGGTGTATAAGCTCGATGCGCGCGACAAAGGGAAAAAAGATTATGCTTTCCTGGAGTCGGTGTTTCACAAACTCGTCATCAATTTCACCTGGTGGGTGAACCGGAAAGACCGCTACAACAGCAATATTTTCGAAGGTGGTTTCCTGGGGCTTGATAATATCGGTGTTTTTGACCGCAGCGCTACGCTGCCGAGCGGCTATTCGATCGAGCAGGCCGATGCCACCAGTTGGATGGCCATGTATGCATTGAATATGCTGCATATTTCGCTCGAGCTGTCGGATTATAACAGCTCCTACCTCAGCATGGCAACCAAATTCTTTGAACATTTCCTGTACATCGCCGGCGCCATGGCTTATATGGGAAAGAACAGCAGTGGCCTGTGGGACGAAGACGACCAGTTCTTTTACGACCAGTTCCGTTTACCCGACGGAAGCATCGAAAAGCTGAAGCTGCGCAGCATCGTCGGCATTATCCCGCTGTTTGCCGTGGAAGTGATCACGAAGAAAACACTTGATGCGCATCCGGCGTTTAAGGAACGGATGGATTGGTTTCTGCGGCACCGGCCCGACCTGGCCAGCCTGGTATCAAGATGGAATGAAACGGGCAAGGGAGAGAAGCACCTGCTGAGCCTGTTGCGCGGCCACCGCATGAAAAAGCTGATCACCCGCATGCTCGATGAAACGGAGTTTTTGAGCGACTATGGCATCCGCTCGCTGTCGAAAGCGTACGACGGGCATTCTTTTCACCTGCCCTTCGACGGCACTGAACTGGAAGTGAAATATGTGCCGGGAGAAAGCGACAGCAATATGTACGGCGGTAATTCGAACTGGCGGGGACCTGTATGGCTGCAGATGAATTTCCTGGTGATAGAGAGCCTGCGGAAATTTCATTTTTATTACAGCGATGAATTCAAAGTGGAATATCCCACCGGGTCGGGCAGCTATCTTTCACTGAAAGAAGTAGGCTCGGCGCTGGCCCGGCGCCTGCTGAAAATCTTCCTGCCCGATGCACAGGGCAATCGACCGGTTGCGGGCGACTACCGGTTGCTGCAGGAAGATCCGTATTTCAACCAGTATCATTTATTCTATGAATACTTCAACGGTAATACCGGCAAGGGGCTGGGCGCCTCTCACCAAACCGGTTGGACAGGTCTTATTGCAAACCTGGTGGAAATGCTGAACGGCGACGAGGTGGCCATGGAAAAAGTGGAATAATTACACGGCCTGCGACTGCAGGCCCGCGCGGATCAGCCCTGCTTCAGTGATGTTGACAAGCGTGAAGCGATCGTGCTGCTGCAGGCGTACAAGCCCTTCTTCATGCAGGCGGTGAATATGTTCGAGAATGGTATCCCACGGCAGGAACTGGCGAACGATGATCTGTGCCGGCTTGCAGGGAAAGCTGGTAGGATCATGATCGTCTTTCACAATTGAATAAATGGTTTGAAGGGTGGAATAGTGGTTATCCATTGTTCCAAAATAAAGTGGATTTTTTATATCCCGGCAAAAAGTTATTAACGTTTCCGGTTTTCAGGAGGGGAAAATTCCCGTATCACCGAATTGGTTCAGCGCCAACCCCTTCGCGGGTGATTTTTATGGGCAGGATCATACCGTTTTTGTCGAATTTCAGTTCTTCGATACAAGTTTCGCGCGAATCCCGGCCTTTTTCATGAGCGGGCCGCCGGTGGTAAATGATAAAATATTTGTCTTTACCCGGCACTTTGATCACCGAGTGGTGGCCGGCGCCGTTGGCTATGGTAAAATCCTGCTGTAAAACGCTTCCTGCTCTTTTAAAGGGCCCCAGCGGATTGTCGGCAATGGCATAGGCCACGCTGTAATCGGGGCCGGTCCATCCGCCTTCAGACCACATGAAATAATATTTTCCATTCCTGATAAACATGAATGGCCCTTCTACATATTGCTGCGGGGTAATCTCTTTGAATACCGTGCCGTCGGGAAAAGGATCAAAGCCGGTGAAGTCGTTTTTGAGCCGCACGATATTACAATGTTTCCAGCCGCCGTAGATAAGATAGTATTGCCCGTTGCTGTCGTGGAATACAAACTGGTCGATCGGTTGTGCGCCATTCTCAAAATGATCAACCAGTGGCTTGCCGAGATAATCTTTGAAAGGGCCGCCGGGATGATCTGCAACTGCTACACCAATTCCGCCTTTTTCATTGTCGCTCTGAATATCGTTCGCACCGAAGAACAGGAAATATTTTCCATCTTTCTCAATTACCGAAGGCGCCCACATGGCGCGCTTTGCCCATTTAACGGCCGCTGTATCTATGATGCGCGAATGCTTTGTCCAGGTGATCAGGTCGTTCGATGAAAACGCATCCATAAATACCTGCTGTTCGTAAGGCGCTGAAAAAGTGGGATAGATCCAGTATTCTTTTCCGAAAACCAGCGCTTCGGGATCGGCATACCAGCCGGGGAACAGCGGGTTGCCCGATGTTTTCTTCGGCTGCGCACCGGCCGTGCTGAAAAGTGCCGGCAGTATAAGCAGGGTGAGTAAGAATCTCATGAACATTATTTTTCTGTGTACACCAGGGTGCCGTCTTTATACCCGATGAGCGTAGCGGTGGCATAGCCTAAGAAAAGTCCGTTTTCCACCACACCGGGCACCTGGTTGAGCCAGGCGTGCACGGCGTGCAGGTGTTCAATTTTTCCAAAGGGGCAATCGAGAATATGGTGACCATGGTCGGTAACCAGCGGCTTGCCTTCTTTCAGCCGGAGCCTTGGTTCAATGCCGTATTTTTCTTTAATCCGCCGGACTACCTGGCGGCTGCCATAGGGGATCACTTCCACCGGCAGGGGGAAAGCGCCCAGCACGTTCACCAGCTTGGATTCGTCTGCCAACACCAGCATTTTTTTTGAGGCTGCAGCTACCATTTTCTCCTGCAGGTGCGCAGCCCCGCCACCCTTGATAAGGTTGAAAGCAGGATCGATCTCGTCGGCTCCGTCGATCACGAGGTCTATCGTGTCCACCTCGTTGAGCTCTTTCAACGGAACGCCCTGCTCGCGCAACACCCGCGCCGTTTGCGCGGAGGTGGGCACGGCTTCAACGGAAAGCCCGTTCTTTATTTTCGCGGCCAGCGCCTGCAGGAACCAATAGGCAGTGGTACCGGTACCCGCACCGATGGTCATGCCGTTGTCAACGTATTCCGCTGCGGCATAGCCGAGCTTTTTCTTGATATCATCGCTTGAAAACATGGGAGCCAAGGTACATCATTTTGCACTTGGTTATTTATGTATGACGGCTCTTTCCTTGTCGTTGCCCATCAGGCCCACCCCCACGTTTTCCTTGACCGAATAAAATACCGATTTCCATACCAGGTTGAAAAACGATTTGGTAACAACGCGCCGGTAGCTGGCGCTGGTATGGTCGTTGTGCCTGTCGCCCGGCAGGTTGGTGTCGGTCAGTACAAAGTTATTGGCGATGGCCGTCAGCAATCCGCGTTTCCGGTAGCCGGCCGATTGATCGCCTTTTACCACTTCGATCTTCAGGTGCTGGTAATTAAGCGTGGTATGGGCCCGTGCGGATACATTATTTCCTTTGACAGTAAACTGCAACCGGCTGATGTTTCCGGATGTGATGCGCGTACTGCCCAGGGGAAGAGCGGCTGCATTGAGTATGCGGGCATCAAATGGCGCGAAACGGGCGTCGACGATGAACTGCCCGTTGTTCGATACGGGAAAGTTGAATTGAACGTCTGTTTTTGCTTTGTCCATGAAATAGGCGGTGAACGTTGCTTTCAGCGGCTGCGGCGCCACGCCGTCGTCGCGCAGGGCCCCCAGCCTGCCCGCCACGCGGCTGAAAACGATCTTGCCCACGCCGTCGCCTTTTTCATTTTTCTCCTCGTAAACAACCGATCCTTTTTCGATCACGATAGCCGGTATATCCGTTTTATACGGCAGCTTGCGAATAAGCTGGTGCGGGTACTTGCCTACCTTGCTGTCGGTGGCCGGCGGGTTCGACTTGTCGTTGAATACGGAAAGCGTTGGCTCGCTCATTAATACCGACCGCGCCACAATATTGCTGTCTTCCAGCAGCGCCGTGTAATCGAAGCCGTCGGCAGCGATCTCCTTCACCTTCATGTGATAGATGTCTTTCTGCACACCGGCAGCGGCGGCTGCCGCTTCCATCGATTGAACGGGGAAAGAGTGCAGCTCCAGGTTTTTGACGAGAGCCATGTTCTTGTCGCCCATGCTAAGCAGCAGCCTGCCGGCCTTCAGCCGGTATTTGTCTTTCGATACAGGAATGTCTATGCTGTCGATCGCCACCCGAACGGCTTTTGAGAACAAGACCCGGGTGGTATCGGTCATGGAAGTAGAATCGATGGCCAGCCCGATGAGGTCGATGTGAATGTTCCTGATGGTTTGTGTTTTCTTTTTCCGGTTCCGGTACACCAGCTCCACCTGGTCCAGTTGCAACGAATCGATTTGCACCCCCGTCAACGGCGATTTTTTCAGCGAGTTGAAAAGCCGGTGCTTGCTTTCTTTTACGCCTGGTTTTTTACCGGCGCCGGTGCTGGCGCTGTCTTTGCCGAGGTTGACGAGCTCAAGCCGCCCGCCCGCCACGGTTATATTTCCCAGGTTTACCGACTGGTTCGCGAGCAGGGCAGCAATATCGACCTGC
>JAKPBL010000383.1 GCA_029778965.1 Bacteroidota bacterium | reverse complement strand
TGGGAGCTGCACCTGCAACTGGCTTTTGCCAACGACCGGCAATCGGTGACCCTGGCACAGGTGAAGAATACAGGATCATCGGCGCGAACGCTGCGCCTGCATTGGCAGGGAGAACTGCTGGATCAAAAAAGTCGCCTGGCGCCACGCCGCTCAGGTATAACCCTGAACTTTCCCGGTAGCGCCCGGCAGTTTCGGATCGATCTGCCGGCAGGCAAGTGGGACATAAAAACGAACGAGAACCAATACCAGGCCGTAACGGTGCCGCTGCTGGTAAAGCCCGGCGCCTCGACCACCACCTGGCAATGCCATTCTTTCTTCCCCGACAGCAGCCTGGCTGGCCGTTACAATAAGCTGCCTGATCCCGCCAAGGTATTGCCGCAGGTAAGAACCCGCTGGCAGCAGTACCTGTCCGGCTATTTTGCAGCGGCAAAAAAAAACAACCGCGCGCTTTCACCGGCTGAAGAGAAGCTGGCAGTAAAATGCATCATGACCCTGATGGCCAACCGGCGGTCGGCATCGCGCGATTTGTTGCACGAATCCGTATTCCCTTCCGTTTCCTACCAGGGCTTTTACGGCGCCTGGAGCTGGGATAGCTGGAAACATGCGGCGGCTTTGGCCGATATCGACACTGCTTTGGCCGTCAACAGCCTGCGTTGCCTCTTCGACTACCAGGACTCGGCAGGCATGATACCCGATTGCATTTACGCCGACAAAAGCGAGAACAACTGGCGCAATACCAAAGCGCCGCTTGCCGCCTGGGCGCTCTGGCAGATATATGAAAAGACGGGCAGCGCAGCCGTGCTGCAGGAATTCTATTCGCGCATGCAGGCCTACCACCGGTGGTGGTACCGGTACCGCGACCACGACGGCAACGGGCTTTGCGAGTTTGGCTCTACCGATGGCACACGCCTTGCGGCGGCCTGGGAAAGCGGCATGGACAATGCCGTTCGCTTCGATAGCGCCCGTGTGCTGGCCAATGGCAAGGGCGCCTGGTCGCTCGACCAGGAATCGGTTGATCTCAACAGTTTTCTCTACCTGGAAAAGCTTTACCTGGCCAAGATCGCCGATGCACTGCACAAGCCGGAAGATGCCCGGCAATTTCGTGATGGCGCCGCGCAACTGCAGGCGGCCATCAATCGCTCTTTTTACGGCGGCACGCCTGCTTTCTATTATGACCGCAGGCTGCCCTCGGGCGAGCTCATTGCTGTTCCCGGTCCGGAGGGCTGGGGGCCTTTATGGGCCCATATTGCTGCTGCAGAACAAGCTGCGGCGGTGGAAAAACTGCTGATGGACGAACGCTATTTTCGCACACCGGTGCCGCTGCCTACGCTGAACAGGTCGAATCCCGCCTTCGATCCGTTAAAGGGGTACTGGCGCGGACCGGTATGGATCGACCAGGTATATTTTGCAATATCGGGACTGCACCAGTATGGGTTTCACCAGGCGGCTGATACCCTGAAGCAACAACTGTTCAGCAATGCCAATGGCTTGCTCGGCAACGGGCCGGTATTTGAAAATTATCATCCGCTGACGGGTAAAGGATTAAATGCCCCTAACTTCAGTTGGTCGGCCGCCATGCTGTTATTACTCATCAAAGAATTTTGAACCCGATATGTTTATCTCTTTGCCGGAACTTGCCGGGCACCTGGACGACGCCTTCGGTCTGCGGGGCGAGCTGCAAGCGTTGAATGGTTACGAAGAACAGAATGCCCTGCTGGTTACGGCTGGCGGGCAGCGTTATATCTGCAAACTGGCGGGCCCCGGCCAGGACCGCTTTTTTATAGAAGCGCAGCATGAAATGATGAAGCACCTTCATGCAAAAGGGCTTCATCGCGGTTTTCAGCAGCCCCTTCCGGCCAAAGACGGGTCGCTGCTGGTTGCCCTGGAAATAGCGGGAAAGCCCTTTTCCCTGCGCGTGCTTGATTTTCTCGAAGGTGATTTCCTGGTGGATAAGCCGGTACACAGCGCCGCGCTCTTAACCGATATCGGCCGATCGATCGGACAGATGGATGCTGCGCTGGTGGATTTTCATCATCCTGCTTTCAGGCGTTATTATGAGTGGGATATCAGCCAGGCGGCTGATGCCCGGCAATGGCTGCAATATATATCCGACCCCGCCAAAAAAAGGCTGCTCTCGTATTTCCTGCTGCAGTTCGATACGGAAGTGCTGCCGCAAATAAACAGCCTTCGGAAAGCCTGTATTCACAATGATGCGAATGATTATAACCTGTTGGTGAAGGATGACCGTTTCGCGGGACTGATCGATTTTGGCGATGCCGTTTTTGCCCCGGTGATCAATAACCTTGCGGTAGCGATTACTTATGCGATGTTATCGAAGCCTGATCCGCTGGCTGCGGCCGCGGCGGTGGTGAAGGGATACCACGAAGCGCATGCGCTCACGGCTGTCGAAACAGACCTGCTCTATTACCTCGTGGCCGGCCGGCTTTGTATCAGCCTGGGCAAATCGGCCTATAACAAAGCACAGCAAAGCGATAATGAACATCATTTTGTTACGGAAGCACCTGCCTGGCAATTGATCGGGCAATGGATTACGATCAATCCCCTGCGTGCCGCCCAGGTTTTCCGCAGTGCCTGCGGTCTGCCGCCGGTGATCGACGATGCC
>JAKPBL010000379.1 GCA_029778965.1 Bacteroidota bacterium | reverse complement strand
GGGGAAGGAGGTGATTATGCTTTGGCACAAAGACAAGGATCTCAGTGCTTTCGGCAAGGAAGACTGCATTGTGCTGCCGGGCGGTTTCTCTTACGGCGACTACCTGCGCTGCGGTGCCATCGCCCGGTTCAGCCCCATGATGCAAAGCGTGGTCGAATTTGCTGCCAAAGGAGGAAAGGTGCTGGGGGTATGCAATGGCTTCCAGATCCTGTGCGAATCGGGACTGTTGCCGGGCGTGCTGCTCCGGAATGCCAACCAGCAGTTTATTTGTAAGAACATCCACTTGTCCGGTTTGGGCGCCGATAAGGCCCTGACCATCCCCATTGCCCACGGCGAGGGCCGTTATTTTGCGGAAGAGCGGGTGCTCGACGCCCTGGAAGCCAATGACCAGGTCATCTACCGCTACTGCGATCAAAAAGGGCAGGTGACCGCCGAAGCCAACCCCAACGGGGCGATGCGCAATATAGCAGGTATCCGGAACCAGCAGGGCAACGTATTCGGCATGATGCCCCACCCAGAAAGGGCCGCCGCCGAGGCATTGGGTAATGTGGACGGCCGCCGGGTGCTGAAAGCGCTGGTTATGTGACCCTTATCATAGGGACAGACTGGCAGTGTTCCCAGTTTTAGAATAACATTTGCAGAAATTCAGCCATTTTTGTGGTATGAAAAAAATCTTTACCACTTTACTCTTCCTGGTGGCTGTTGTATTTGCTTTCGCCCAAAGCGAAAAGCAGGTCAAATGGTCGTTCGAATCCAAAAAGATCAGCGCAGATACCTATGAAGTGCTGATGACGGCTGCCGTGGGCGGCAATTATCATATTTACAGCCAGGATGCAGGCGACGGGCCGCTGCCGACCAGCTTCGAGTTTACCAAGAACCCCCTGCTGTCATTGAACGGACAGGTAAAGGAAAACGGCCGGCTGGTGAAGAAATACGAAGAGGTTTTCAAATCAGACGTTCGCTATTTCGAGAAAACCGTCACTTTCGTACAGCAGGTGAAAGTAAAGGGTAAGGCGAAGACCAGCCTGGCGGGAAAGGTTGAATTTATCGTATGCAACGACCGCGAATGCCTGCCGCCTTCTACGGTCAATTTCAAAATTGCTGTTGGCGGCTAATACCAGCTCAGTTATATGATCAACAAGCTTTTGGGCATGCTGGCGCTGTTGGCGCTGGCAATTAATACCGGATTTGCGCAAACCACCGATGGTACGACCGATTTGCCGGTTACGGTTTCTACAGCCGTGCAGCATCGGCCGGCCGGCGATGTACTCGTATTTACGTGCAGCATCCGGCCCGGCTGGAGAATGTACTCTACGTCGATGCCCGACGACCAGCCCAATAGCCGGATCGTATTTGATACGTCTTTTACCGGCAAGGCCGGCGCCATCGTGGAAAAAGGTGCCGTTGTCGAAAAAGCCGAGCCGTTGTTCGACAATGCAGTGCTGAAATCATTTGAGAATAAGGTAGAGATCGAGGTGCCGGTCAGCGGCGTGCAGGCGGGAACAGCGTTGAAAGGTCACCTGGCTTTTATGGCGCTGCAGGGTGAAGAAATAGTGGGACCGGAAGAGGTACCGTTTAAGTTTTCTGCTGATGCCGGCGGGCAATTGCAGGCGGCCGATGTCCGGCTGCAAGGCTCGGCAACGGGCAATGCCGCTATCCGCCGGGCTTCCATCGATACAAAAAGTCCCGCTGCCAATTGTGGCGGTACCGGTGGTGAAGATGCCGAGAGCAAGGGGCTTTGGTCGATCTTTGTGCTGGGCATCGCAGGCGGACTTATTGGCCTGATCATGCCCTGCACCTTTCCGATGATTCCCCTTACGGTGAGTTTTTTTACCAAACGTGCGCCGAGCCGGCGGCAGGGTATCCGCAATGCCTTTCTCTATGGCTTTTTTATTTTCCTGATCTATATCCTGCTCAGCATTCCGTTCTATTTTCTCGATGCGGGCAGCGAAGACATTCTCAATAATATTTCCACCAATGCCTGGCTGAACCTGGCTTTTGCGCTGATCTTTTTTGTGTTCGCCTTGTCGTTCTTCGGCTTGTTCGAGATCACCCTGCCCAGCAGCATGACCAAGAAGGTCGATGAAAAATCGAATATGGGCACCCTGGGTGGTATCTTCTTCATGGCGCTGACCCTGGCGATCGTTTCATTCAGTTGCACCGGCCCCATTCTCGGCACCCTGCTGGTAGGCGCGCTGAACCAGAACGGTGGTGCGCTGCAGCTCACCGTGGCGATGGGAGGGTTCGGGCTGGCGCTGGGATTGCCTTTTGCCCTGTTTGCGCTCTTTCCCCAATGGTTGTCGCACTTGCCGCGGTCGGGTAGCTGGATGACCACCGTGAAGATCGTTTTCGCTTTTGTGGAGCTGGCGCTGATGATAAAATTCTTGTCAAATGCCGACCTGGTGATGCACTGGGGCATTCTCAAGCGCGAGGTATTCTTCGGTTTATGGGTGCTGATCTCGCTGGCGGCCGCCCTCTACCTGTTCGGCATCCTCAAATTCAGGCATGATCCGCCGCCGGCGAAGCTGGGCGCCGGCCGCAAACTGTTGGCCACGGCCTTCCTGCTCTTTGCCCTGTACCTGATACCGGGAGTAACCGATACACCCTGGGCCAACCGCTCGCTGGTAAGCGGATTCCCGCCGCCCCTGCATTACAGCATTTACGGCGAGGGCGCGGCCAAGGGGAAAGGGGTGGAAGCGCAGGTAATTAACGACTATGAAAAAGCCCTTGCGCTCAGCAGGCAAACCGGTAAGCCCCTGCTCATCGATTTCACCGGTTGGGCCTGCGTGAACTGCCGCAAGATGGAGGAGAACGTGTGGACGCGACCTGAAGTGCAGGAGCTGATCGAAAAAGATTTTATTCTCGTGTCACTGTATGTCGACGACCGGAAAGTGCTGCCCGATGCCGAACAGTTTCTATACACCAATGCGGCCGGCGCGAAAGTGGAAATAAAGACGGTGGGTGATAAATACATCACTTTCCAGACCGAGAACTTCAAAAACGCCTCGCAACCTTTGTATGCGATCGTATCGTCGGATGAAAAACTGCTGAACCAGCCGGTGGGTTATACGCCCGATGCAGCCAGCTACGTGGAATGGTTGCGGTGCGGTAAGAACGCACAGTGATGCGGGGGAGATGGCATCAGCATGATACAGAGCAGGTAGAAGCAGGTGATATAGAATATGATGAACAGGTACGATCCCAAATGCCATTGCCTGATGGCGCCAAGGCGGTACTCCCACCACCAGGAACCGAGCAGCAGCAGCAAGGTGTAGAGCTCCCATAACAGGTGTATCCGGTAGCGTTGCGGTTTTTCGTGGTTACCGATAACCCTGGCAACCCCTTTCAGTAAGTGAGTGATCCCCAGGCTCAGCACCACGCTGATGATGACCTTGTCGTGTCCGAACGTACCCCTGTTGTTTTCTGTTTACGGTTACTCCGCCCGCAGGCTTTTCACCGGATTGGCCATGGCGGCTTTCAGCGCCTGGAAGCCAATGGTCGCCAGCGCAACGATAATGGCCAGTATGCCGGCTGCTGCAAATGCCTGCCAGCCGATGGATACCCGGTAGGCAAAATCCTGTAACCAGCGGTGCATAACCAGCCAGGCAAGGGGAAAGGCAATGAGGGAAGCGATGATCACCAGCCGCATGAAACCGATGCATAACATTTTTGTAATGGCGCCGGCGGAGGCTCCCAATACCTTCCGGATGCCGATTTCGCGGGTACGTTGCTGGGTGGTATAGGCGGCCAGCCCCAATAAGCCCATACAGGCGATGAATACGGCCAGCGATGCAAAAAAGCTGAATATTTTCTGCATGGTCTGCTCGGCGTGATATTGCGCCTCCACGGTCTTGTCGAGGAAGGAATAGTGAAAAGGCCGGTCTTTTATAAATGTTGTCCAGGTTTGCTCCAGGGCGGCAATCGCCGTCTTGAAATGACCCGCTTCTATTCTCACGGCCAGAAACGGCGTTTGGTCGTTGAAACGGGCAGCGCTGGCAAAAACCAGCGGTGTGATATTGGTGCGGAGCGACTGGTAATGATAATCTTTCAGTACACCTATAACGGTATAAGTAAGCGGCTCGCCGTTTTTACCGAGGGCAAAATTGTCGCGGCTTGTCAGCCGGGAACCCAGTGGTTTCTGCAGCCCGAGCTCGGCGACAGCTTTTTCATTCAAAACGACGGCCAGCGAGTCGCCGGGAAAATTGTTGGAAAAGAATCGTCCTTCTTTCAGTTGCAGGCCAAGTGCGCTTTGATACTGTTCGTCGGTAATAATACCCCTGCCCGTCATCGGCTCCTGGTTGCCGGGCGCCGTCCAACTGGTGCCGAAATAATTTTCCTGTCCGGGGAAAGCGCTGGCGCTCGTAGCGCCGGCGACCCCCGGTACCTGCAGCAGGGCTGTTTTAAATGTTTTCGTTTTGTCGTTCAGCAGGTCGGCCCTTTCGATAATGATCGTGTTGTCTTTCTGAAAGCCCAGCTCGCCGCCGCTGGTCATAAAGTTCATTTGCGAGTGAACGATGATGGTGCAAACAATCAGCACCACCGATATGGCGAACTGGAAAACCACCAGTCCGTTTCGCAGGGCCAGGCCGTAGCCGGTCGACTTGAATTTGCCCTTTAACACCTGTATGGGTTTGAAAGACGACAGGATCAGTGCGGGATAGAGGCCGGCCAGCAGCCCCGTAATGATGGTCAGCAGCAACAGCATGGCGCTGTTTGCCGGTGTAAAGAATACCGGGAGCTGCAAATGTTTGTCTGACACCTGGTTGAAAAAAGGCAGCAGGGCAAATACGAGCAGGAGTGCGATGCACATGCTTACCAGGCTCAGCACGGTAGATTCAACCAGGAACTGGCCGATCAGTGATTTTTTTTCGGAACCGAATGTTTTGCGGATGCCGACCTCCCTGGCTCTTTCGGTAGAACGGGCGGTAGACAGATTGATGAAATTGATACAGGCAATGAAGAGGATAAAAACAGCTACTACGGCAAAAACATATACCGCCCGGATGCTGCCATTCGGGCGGTACTCGTTTTCGAGGTTCGACTGCAGGTGGATCTTTTGCAGGGGCTGCAGGTAGTACGTGTATCCGTTTCCATTTGCCTGGAACTGGCTGTAGGTTTGCGCAAACGTTT
>JAKPBL010000361.1 GCA_029778965.1 Bacteroidota bacterium | reverse complement strand
CCCACATGCACATACGAAACCGACTGGCTGCTGGTATCGGTTACGGCCACCGTGAGAACGCAGCACATATCGGCGAATCCCGGCTGCCGCTCACGTTCAGCGGCGATGCTGTTATTGGCAAACACCACGGCCTCTTTGAGCAGGGTAAGGATATCGCCTTTCGGCTCTTTCATGTATTGCTCGACGGCGTCTTTGGCCAGGCGGGCCGCAAAAGCGCCGCCGGCATAACCGCCTACACCATCGATAGCAGCCACCAGGTATAAATGCGGCAGCCAGAGCCGCCGGGCAATGAAAGCGTCTTCATTCTCCTGCCGGCGCATGCCCGTGTGTGTGCTTCCGTATAGAGACAGCAGGGCCATTACCGCGGCAGGTTTTTGAAGTGACGGAACAAAAGAAACATCACCCAAACAAGAAAGGAGGTTATTAACAGTATATCCATGAATCAGTTGATGGCGGAAAAGTGGAGCGTGACGCTGGCATTCAGCAATACCTGGCATTCGCCGGGCAGATCGAACCATTGCGGTTGCCCCGCTTCGCTGCGCGGTACCAGCTCTTCATTGACCCGGGTTTCGAACCGGCTGAAAGAAGCAATCTGGAATTTACCCGAAGCTTCGTTCAGCCGGATACGTGCATGCGGGTCAGACACATACTCCGAATCGATCAGCAGGTAATTGCTATAACCCTGGTTGGCCGGATCTTTCCGGGCGATCACCATTTCACGATCGCGCATGGTATAGCTGCCGTCGATATTCTTGTCGGCCAGGTAATATTTGATCGAGGCGATGCCGCTGTCGAACGAACGTACCGCTTTTCCGTTACTACCGGTAACGGGTAAGCGCAGATCAGGGTTGTAACGAATGGTAAAACTGCCCGTATCGATGAAATTCACCTGTTGCAGGAGGTCGAGGTTGATGTCCATTTTCTCGTAGAGATTGGTGCGACGGCTTTTCATGGTCACCCGGGCGGTATTACCCGCCTGCGGGGTGTTTTCCTTACCGCCCGTGAGCATACCGACCACATGGATATCGCCCGGCTGCACTTTTTCGCCGTTGAAAAAATCGCCTTCGCCGAAACGAATGCTCCATTGCATCGATACGGGACTGACCTCTTCGTAATGCTGCTTATACGATTGCAGCTTCTTATAAAACGCTTTGACAGCTTCTTTGACCACCACGGGAAAAGAAGCCAGGCGGTCGGCATATACATCGGGATGCAATACCACCAGGAAATGCATGTTGAACAGCAGGCTGCTGCCGACAGACTCTTTCTTGCAGGAACGATCAAAACAGGCTACCAGTTCATCGAGAATGGCGTTGTTATCGGGCGCAGCGGGCTGCGCGGCGACGGCAGTGGAAGGCAGGATCAGCGATTTGATAGCGCCGAATAAGCCCCTGGGTTGGTTGTTCATGTGTAGCCAGCTTGTGGCCTTAAAAATAGGGGGAAGCCGGGGACAGGGACGCAAGGAATTGTTAATGTGCTGCTTAGGGGAATGTTAAAAAGCGGGCTGAGAGGTTATTTCCTTCCCACAATCCAAAGATATTATGATATTACAGGATTAAAATCCAATAATATTATGATTTTAAATGATTATAATCCAACAATATTATAATTTTACAGTATTACAATCCATAAAAATGATAAAACGCAGTTTGCAGCAGGTCATCGAAAGCCGCCTTTTTAAAGGAAAAGCGGTGTTGCTTTTTGGGGCCCGGCAAACGGGGAAGTCGACCCTCGTTGACATCATCCTGGCTGATCAGTCCAGGGGTCACCTGGTGATGAACGGCGATGATGCTGACGTGCGGGATATTCTTGCCCAGGCAACTGCCACCAAATTAAAAGCCCTCATCGGGAAAAACGAAATACTGGTGATTGATGAGGCGCAGCGAATCGAAAATATCGGGCTGGCGCTGAAGCTGGTGACCGACCAGCTAAAGCAGGTGCAGGTGATAGCCACCGGGTCGTCGTCGTTCGAGTTATCCGGCCGTTTGAATGAGCCGCTAACCGGTCGCAAATACGAGTTCAGGGTATTTCCGCTCAGCTTCCAGGAAATGGTAAACCACCACGGATTACTCGCAGAGAAACGCCTGATCGAACACCGGATGATCTATGGCTATTATCCCGAGATTGTTACCCATGCAGGCGAAGAAAAAGAAAGGCTGAAACTATTGGCAGGCAGCTATCTCTATAAAGACCTGCTCATGATCGACCAGATCAAAAAACCACTGTTACTGGAAAAGCTGCTCCAGGCGCTTGCCCTGCAGGTGGGGCATGAGGTAAGGTACAATGAGGTTGCCCAGGTAGTGGGAAGCGATCCCAAGACCGTAGAAAAATATATCGGTCTTTTGGAAGATGCATTTGTCGTATTCCAGGTGCCTGCCTTTAGCCGGAATGTGCGCAACGAAATCAGGAAGGGAAAGAAAGTATATTTCTATGACTGCGGCATCAGGAATGCCGTCATCAATAATTTCAAATCGCTGGGCAGCCGGAACGACGTGGGAGCGCTATGGGAAAACTACATTCTTGTCGAACGCATGAAATATCTGCGGAATAAGGGCATCGATACGAAATTTTATTTCTGGCGAACCACCCAGCAGCAAAAAATAGACCTGGTGGAAGAGAGCGAAAACGGCCTGTCGGCCTTTGAGTTCAAATGGAAGAATGCCCGCGCCCGTATTCCCCAGACCTTCACCAACAATTACCCGGAGGCAACCACGGGCATTATTACCCGCGAGAATATGGAAGAGTTTGTCAATGACGATCATTCCTGAATAACACCTGCTATTTGCGACAAAACCGGTTGTCCGGCAAATTTCCTGTCTTCACCCATCAGATATGTTTTTGTGTGGTAACTCAACCATACCTGATCGTGATCAAAATTGTATTAACCGACTCCCGGCGGCATCAGCTTATAGATAACCGGTGTTACTATTCTCGATAACAATGTGGAGCTGATCAAGCCTCCGATCATTACAATAGCTAACGGCGAGATCAGCGGGTTGCTCGACATAGCAATAGGCATCAGTCCGCCGATAGCAGTGAAAGTGGTTAAAATAATAGGCAGGAACCTGGCTTCTCCTGCCTTTTCTATGGCATCATTCAATGCCATTCCCTCTTCGCGTAACTGGTTGGTAAAGTCTACCAGCAGTATGGTATTCTTCACTTCAATACCGGCCAGCGCCACAATACCAACGGTGGCTACGAACGACATGGAATTGCCTGTTACCAGCAATGCCAGCACAGCTCCTACTATGCCCAACGGAATAACCGATAACACGATCAATGTGCTTTTGAACGTTTTGAACTGCAATACCAATACCGCTATAAACATGAACATCGTTACCATAATGACGCTGCCGAATCCCGCAAAAGACTGGTTTCTGCCTTCCAGCTCACCGCCCATCTCATAATGATAGCCTGCAGGCAGCTCCATCTTATCCATTTGCGTTATTACATCGTTGATCACCGCATCGTTCAGATAGCCCTTTTGCACAAACGATGTAACGGAGACGGTTCTCGTTTTGTTGAAATGATTGATGCTCAGGGGCGATGTTTCGAGCCGCACCCCGGCCAACTGGGATAAGGGGATGGAACGCCCCTGCTGGTTGTTTACAAAGAGACTGTTGAATACGCCCAGGTCAGGATAAGACGGGCGCGGCACCGTCAGTACGATGCTGTAATCATCGCCGTCAGCATCGGGATTGGTAAAGTTACCAACAGGCAATCCTGCTACCGACATGCGTACCGCTCTCCCGATATTTACGGTAGGCACACCGAGGGCCTGCGCTTTCTCCTTATTGATATCTACCCTGATATCGGATTTTAAATTGCGGACGGGATTATTGATATACAAGGTACCCTTTGTTTTATTCAGCATTTCTTCTACCCTTGCCGACAAAGCCCGCAAGGTATCTAAATCATCACCCAGCAAGCGGACTTCCACAGGCGATATCATCGGCTGTCCCTGCTCAAAATTTTTCACTTCCACTTTCGCGCCGGGATAAGGTGTCCACTTCTCTCTTAATCGTTCGATAATCTCAATCTTTCTCTTAGGATTTGTTTCGGGCGTAAGCTGTACAAATATTTCTGCAAAATCGCTGCGTTCGTTTTGCTGGTTCACGTTGTAATATATCCTGGGATTTCCCTTGCCTGTATTGGAGGCAAAATATTGTACTTCCGGGATGTCTTTCAGTTGTTTCTCGAGCCGGCGGGTTATGGTATCTGTATAATATATGTTGGATTGTAACGGAGCCGATATATCAATCATAAACTGCGGCTTTTCCGATGCAGGAAAAAGGCTGAAGCCAACCACCGGTATCAATTGCAGCGAAACGATAAAGATAATGCCCGCAACAACAACCGTGATCACAGGGTGCTTCAGCGCCTTGTCCAACAATTTTGCATAACTGCCATGGATAATTTTCTGCAATCCTCTCAAAAAGATATTGCCTTCGGCATGCTGATGTGTTTTTAATAAACGACTCGACAAAAAAGGAACGATTGTCAACGCCACGATCATCGACGCGAAAACAGTAGAAATAACGGCCATGGGCAGGCTGCGAATAAAATCGCCTGACGATTCGGGCATGAATACCAGCGGCATAAAGGCAATGATGAGGGTGGCGGTACAGCCCAGTACGGCTTTCCCAATCTGGTTAACAGATTTAATCGTGGCTTCCATCCTTGAATGCCCCTCCCGCATCCAGCGTTCAATATTTTCCACCACTACGATACTGTCATCCACCAGTAAGCCCAGCGCCACTACAAAACCCACTATGCTCAACTGGTTCAGACTATAGCCCATGAGGTTGATCAGCACTACGCCTATTGCCAGCGACAGGGGCACCGCGATCATAACTACGAGGGAAGCCCTGTTACCCAACGGAAGCAGCGTGAGCAATACCAGTCCAATGGCAATTAAAAAATCTTTGCCCAGGCCGGAAAGCCTGCGGTTTACATTGTCAGCCTGGTCGAAATGCAGTACCAGGTCTATATTTGCGGGCAACGTTTTTTTAAATGCCTGAATTACCGGAAGGTATTGTTCCTGCGTCTTCGAAATATTTTCGCCGCTCTTCAACGCGGCAATTATCGTTACCGCCCTGTGCCCGTTAAGCCGCGTAATATGTTTTTCCTGCGAGTAATCGAAATATACGCTGGCAATATCCCCGAGGAAAATATTTTTACCGCCACTGCTGAAAACGATCGTATTTTTTATCTCTTCCAGGCTGCGGTAATTGCCGTTTGTTTTTATGTTGAAGGATTTGCTTCCTTCATTTACACTACCCCCGGGTATATTTGCAATTTCGCTTTGTAAAGCGCCCGTTATATAGTTCACCGGTATATTCAGGTGCGCCAGTTTATCCAATTGCAGATCCACACGGATGATCTGCTCGGGCAGTCCCTGTATTTCCACATTCTTTAATCCCGGTATTTTTTCCAGCAAGTCCTGCAGGTCTTCTGCAACTTTTTTTATTTTGTCCCGGGATGCATTCTCCGATACCAAAGCCATCTGCAGGATATTCACGTTGGTCGGGTCAATCTTTTTCACTTCTATACTGTGTATATCCTGCGGAAGCTGTGAACGCAACCCGCTCACCTCGCGTACCAGTTCCTGGTATTTATCATCCACATTGCTTTGGT
>JAKPBL010000348.1 GCA_029778965.1 Bacteroidota bacterium | reverse complement strand
GCCACCAACCTGAAGTATGAAGCAGTGAAAGGCCTGTTCAACAAAACGCAGAAGTTATATGTGCATTGCGATATCGTACGCGAGATGCTGGTTGCCGTTGATTTTGCCCGTGAGTTTGGAATGGATGTGGTATTGGTGGGCGCCAGCGAAAGCTACCGGATTGCGCCGTTGCTGAAAGCCAATAATATTGCCGTTATCCTGAATGCCCTGCACAGCCTGCCTACCTCACCCGACGATGATGTTGACCAGCCGTATAAAACGCCGGCGGCATTGCAGCAGGCAGGCGTTTTATACGCTATCAACGACGACGATGGCAATACCCGCGGCCGTAACCTCGCTTTCAATGCCGGTACCGCCGCTGCCTACGGACTTAGCAAAGAACAGGCCCTGCAGGCGATCACGCTCAATGCCGCAAAGATCTTAGGTATCGCTGATAAAGCAGGCTCGCTGGAGCCCGGTAAAGACGCCAATATCGTTATCAGCGAAGGCGATATACTGGATATGCGCAGCAGCGTGGTAACGCAGGCCTTTATACAGGGCCGCCAGATCGACCTCACCGATAAGCAGAAACAGTTGAATGAACGTTATATGCTGAAATACGGGTTGAAGTGAGCAATGTATGCACGACAAGGGCCGGCTTTTAACGAAGCCGGCCCTTGCTATTACTGGCATTCGTAACAAGCAGGATAGTCGACCGATGGAGACTTTGTGTTAACTTACCCCTCATGTCCCATCCTTCAACCGCCCCCGGCCTACCGTTTCGCGTAGTGGCTATTGACGCTCTTCGCGCCCTTACGATGCTGCTGATGATCTTTGTCAATGACCTGGGTACGCTGACCGGTATTCCGGCCTGGCTGGAACATGTGCCCGCCGCGGCAGACGGCATGGGGCTGGCAGACATCGTGTTTCCGGGCTTCCTGTTTATTGTGGGCATGTCGATTCCTTTCGCCGTTCGCAACCGCCAACAGCGGGGTGATACCGCCTGGCAGATCGCACGCCACACTGCCTGGCGCGGTTTTGCATTGCTATTGATGGGCATCTTCCTTGTTAACGGGGAATACATCCTGGCGGCTGATACCGGCCTGGCACGGGGATGGTGGAATGTGATCGCCTGCACCGCTTTTATACTTATCTGGAACCAGTACCCCAAAACATGGAACGCCCGGCTGGTCAACAGCCTGAAAGCGGTCGCTGCACTGGTGCTGCTCTACCTCGCATTTATCTATCGGGGCGGCGACCCGGGCTCGCCGGTTCATTTCAATACCTGGTGGTGGGGCATCCTGGGATTGATCGGTTGGGCATACCTGGTCGCTGCGCTGCTTTTTATCTGGTGTAAAGGCAATGAGCGAGTATTGTTCATCGGCTGGCTGCTCAGCATCGCGCTTTGCGCCGCCAATCATGCCCGTCTTCTACCCGGTGAAGGACTCCTGCACCAGCTTCTTTCACCTATCGGCGCCGGCGCCATGACGGCCTTTACCATCGGGGGCGCCCTTGCCTCGCAGCTCTTCTGGCGCGAACGCAATAAGCCGGCCTTCTCCTATAGCCGTCTCCTGCTCATCTTCTCCGCCATCGCCATTGTTTTCCTGGCGCTGGGCTTTCTCTCCCGACCCCTCGGCGGCATCTCGAAAATAAGGGCCACACCCTCGTGGGTATTGATCTGCAGCGCGATCTCCCTGTTTTCTTTCCTGCTCGTTTACTATATCACCGATGTGAACCGGCAAACCGCCTGGTTTTCTCTCATCAAACCAGCCGGCACTGAAACACTGCTCTGCTACCTGGTTCCTTACTACGTATATGCAGTGATCAGCTTTACCCACTGGTCGCTTCCTGCCTGGATGCTCACCGGCGCCACCGGCCTCCTGAAATCAGCGCTCTTCGCCTGGCTCGTGGTCGCTTTCACCGGCCTCCTTACCAAACGTTTCCTGAAGCTCCGCCTGTAAACCATCATCTGCCATCCCGATAAAAAAACGCGCCCGGCTATAACCCCGAACGCGTTCCATTTCTATTTAAAAGCTCCATCCGCGGAGCCCCTTCAAATTTCAAATTTCAAACCAACCACAAACCCTATCCATTCGCCCCATGACAATTCTTAAACTTCTTCCCACTGCCACACGGACAAGGATCATTTCTTCCCACTTTCGGACCCACCCGGATGGGCTCCTGCACTACCGGGCCGCCACTGGGATCAAAATAGTCGTTCTGGTTGGCGGCATAATCATCGCCGCGGGCATCGACCTCATCTTTATTGGCCTGCAGCCTGCTCATATCGGTTTTCTGCTCACGTCCTTCACGGATTACCTGCTGCTGTGAGGCCTGCTGCTGCTCTACAGGAATACCACTGTGGCAGAGGAAAGACACGATATCGATATTCACCTCGCTGTCCATTTTACGGAACAGCTCAAAAGCTTCCACTTTATAGATCACCAGCGGGTCTTTCTGCTCCAGGTAGGCCGTCTGCACGCTTTGCTTCAGGTCATCCATCGAACGGAGATGCTCTTTCCAGGCATCGTCGATCAGCGCCAGCGTAATGGTTCTTTCCTGTGCATTCACTAACTCCTGGCCCTGGCTGTCGATGGTTTTCTGCAGGTTGCTCAGCACGCTGATGCCTTTCTTGCCATCGCTGAAGGGTACTACCACATTTTCGATATGGTGCCCCTGCGTGGCGCGGATATTCGCGAATACAGGCACCGCCTGCGTTTTCAGGTGTTCGTTCCTGCGCTGGTAGTTGGCGGTTGCTTCACGGTACAGGGCATCGGCGAGGTCTTGCTGATTTCTCGATTTGAAATCCTGCTGTGTGATGGTGGTATCGATGCCAAAATTCACGATAGCACCCAATTTGAAGCCCTCGTAATCTTCCTGCTCGCGGAAAGAATTGACCAGCCCTTCAGCTACCGTATAAAACGCATTGTCGAGATCCAGCGCCAGGCGTTCACCGAACAGCGCGTGCTGGCGTTTCTTATATACTACGTTCCGCTGCTTGTTCATCACGTCGTCGTATTCAAGCAGGCGTTTACGAATGCCAAAGTTGTTCTCTTCCACTTTTTTCTGCGCCCGTTCGATGCTGCGGGTGATCATGCTGTGCTGGATCACTTCGCCTTCCTTATAGCCCATACGGTCCATCAGCGAGGCGATGCGATCGCTGCCGAACATGCGCATCAGGTCGTCTTCCATCGATACATAGAACTGCGACGTACCAGGGTCGCCCTGGCGACCGGCGCGACCACGCAACTGCCGGTCAACACGGCGGCTTTCGTGCCGCTCGGTACCGATGATGGCGAGACCGCCGCTTTCTTTCACCCCGGGGCCGAGCTTGATGTCGGTACCGCGACCGGCCATGTTGGTGGCAATGGTTACGGCGCCTGCCAGGCCTGCTTCAGCTACCACCTGTGCTTCACGGGCGTGCTGCTTCGCGTTCAATACGTTATGGGGGATCTTTTTCACCTGCAGCATGCGGCTCAGCAATTCACTGACTTCCACCGAGGTGGTACCCACCAGCACCGGCCGGCCGGCATTGCGCAGATTCTCTATTTCGTCGATAACGGCCGAATATTTTTCGCGTTTGGTTTTATATACCAGGTCCTGGTGGTCTTTCCGGGTAATGGACACATTGGTTGGAACCGTCACCACGTCGAGCTTGTAGATGTCCCACAATTCTGCTGCTTCCGTTTCGGCGGTACCGGTCATACCGCAGAGCTTGTGGTACATTCGGAAATAGTTCTGCAGCGTAACGGTGGCATAGGTTTGCGTGGCCGCTTCGATCTTCACATTCTCTTTGGCCTCGATCGCCTGGTGCAGGCCGTCGGAATAACGGCGTCCGTCAAGAATACGGCCGGTCTGCTCGTCAACGATCTTCACCTGTCCGTCCATCACCACGTATTCCACGTCTTTGTCGAAGAGGGTATAGGCTTTCAGCAACTGGTGAATGGTATGGATGCGGTCGGCTTTCAAGGTGTATTCGCTGAGCAGGCTCTCTTTTTGCTGGAGCTTTTCTTCGGCGCTCAGCGTACTGCTTTCAATCTCGCCCAGCTTCATGGCGATATCGGGCAGCACGAAAAAGTCGGGGTCTTCGCCGGCGCGGGTGATCATCTGGATGCCGCGGTCGGTAAGATCAACTGAATTGTTTTTTTCGTCGATATAAAAAAACAGCTCGGCATCTACCTTCGGCATTTCCTTTTGCTGGTCGGCCAGGTAATAGTTCTCCGATTTTTGCAGCTTCACTTTGATGCCCGGCTCGCTCAGGTACTTGATCAGGGCGCTGCTTTTGGGCAGGCCGCGATAGGCGCGCATCAGGGCGAGGCCTCCGTCTTTGGGATCGTCGTTGCCTTCGGCCACTTTCTTGCGCGCTTCGTTCAGGAATTTATTCACTACCTGCCGCTGCGCTTCGAACAGTTGCAGCACACGGGGTTTGAGAATATGGTATTGCTGGTCATCGCCACGCGGTACGGGACCGGAAATGATCAGGGGCGTACGGGCATCGTCGATCAGTACCGAATCGACCTCATCGACCATGGCGAAATGGTGACGGCGCTGTACCATTTCATCGGGACTGTGCACCATGTTATCGCGCAGGTAGTCGAAGCCGAATTCGTTGTTGGTGCCGTAGGTAATATCTGCCAGGTAGGCGCGGCGGCGGTCTTCGCTGTTGGGTTGGTGTTTGTCGATACAGTCAACAGTCAGTCCCAGCCATTCGAACAGGGGGCCGTTCCATTCGGAGTCGCGGCGGGCCAGGTAATCGTTCACGGTTACGATGTGCACGCCTTCACCGGCCAGCGCATTGAGATAAGCGGGAAGGGTTGACACCAGGGTTTTACCCTCACCGGTGGCCATTTCTGCGATCTTGCCCTGGTGCAGCACATAACCGCCGATGAGCTGTACGTCATAATGCACCATGTTCCAGGTAATGGTGCCGCCGGCGGCCGTCCACGAGTTCTGGTAAACGGCCTGGTCGCCGTCGATGCTGATATAGTTCTTTTTGGTGGCCAACTCGCGGTCAAGGTCAGTGGCAGTGGCCGATAACTGGCTGTTTTCCTTAAAGCGGCGGGCGGCTTCCTTGATGGTGGCAAAGGCTTCGGGAGCGATGGTTTTCAGCACTTCCTCGATCTGCTCGTTCCGCTTCTTGCGCAATTTGTCTACCTCCTGGTAAATGGCCTCCTTGCCGTTGAAATCGGTGAAAGGAAGGGCTTCGGCCTCGGCATTGAGCCGGGTGATCTCCGCATCGGTCTCTTTCACGTGGTCTTTGATGCGGGACTTAAATTCAACCGACTTGCCGCGGAGTTGATCGTTCGTAAGTGATTGAAAAGCAGTGAAGTATTCGTTTGTTTGGGCAACGATGGGCTGAATGCCCTTGATGTCTTTTTCTGATTTACTACCGCCGAATATCTTCTGGATAAACCCTATCATAACCTGTTATTGAAATAGAATGAGTCTGTAAAATGTTATTTGGTCTGTCAATTTCAATGCTACACTTTGAGAGCAGTCATATTGACAGGCCGACAAAGGTACAAAATCCCTGCTCCCCGGCCCCGGAAACATGGTAATCTGGTTTTCCTGCCTTAGTTTTGCGCAAATTTCCAAAGAGCATGTCAGGAGCACTGAAAGAAGTCCGCAACAGGATCAAATCCGTTCAGAGTACGCAGCAGATCACCAAGGCCATGAAAATGGTGAGCGCTGCCAAGCTTCGCCGCGCGCAGGATGCGATCCTCCAGATGCGTCCCTATGCCAACAAGCTCCAGGAAATGCTCAGCAATATTGTCAGCAATACAGAAGGAGAGGTGGGCAGCAGGCTGGCCACGGAACGGCCGGTGGAGAAAGTGCTGCTGATCGTGATTACCAGCGATCGCGGACTGGCAGGTGCTTACAATGCCAACGTGGTAAAAGCCGCCCGTGCAGTGGTGCAGGAAAAATACCTTTCTCAATACAACAAAGGCCAGGTGACTGTCTGGAATATAGGGAAGAAGGGCTATGAATCGTTGCAGAAAGGCAATTACCACCCTTCACCACGTTATAAGGATATTTTCCTCGACCTGCGTTTTGACAAAGTGCAGGCTTGCGCGCAGGCTGCCGTTACCGCTTTTGAAGCCGGCGATTTCGACGTAGTGGAAATTGTTTACAGCCAATTCAGGAACGCCGCTACCCAGTCGTTCGTGGTGGAGCGTTTTCTGCCCATTCCCAAAGTACAGGGTACCGGCGGTAACAAGAAGACCGATTTTATTTTCGAACCCAATAAAGAAGAGCTGATTACCGAGCTGATGCCGAAGATATTGAACACCCAGCTCTACAAAGCGGTGCTCGACGCCAACGCCTCAGAGCATGGCGCCCGTATGACTGCGATGGACAAAGCGTCCGAGAACGCCAATGAACTGATCCGTTCACTCAAAATCAGCTACAACCGCGCCCGCCAGGCCGCCATTACCACCGAGCTGACCGAGATTGTGAGCGGTGCGGCCGCATTGCAGGGATAAACCCCTCCCGTTTTCCACAATGTGAACAACTCCTTTCCCTTTTTTATCCTTTTATTATTTGCTTGCGGCATGCTGCTTGTTGCAACATAATAAATCGGAACCATGGAAATAGGAAGTATCATACCCCATATAGAGTCTTTGATTTTTGCGAGTGAGAAGCCGCTGAGCGCCATCGAGCTGACCGACCTGGTAAACCAGGCTTTTGGCTTTATGGAAGACAAGATCACGCTCGAACAGGTGGAATCTTCGCTGGAAGGGATCGTGGAGAAATACCAAAGTGAGTTTTATCCCTTTGAGATCCGGTTCAGCGGCAATGGCTGGCAGTTTCTTACCAAGAAAGACTATCATAAAACCGTTGCCCAACTGAACGGCGACAAGTTCTTAAAACGCCTTAGCGGCGCAGCCATGGAAACCCTGGCCATTATCGCCTATAAGCAACCGATCACTAAGTCGGAGATCGAGGCCATTCGTGGTGTAAGCGCCGACTACAGCATCCAGAAATTGCTGGAAAAAGAGCTGATCGTCATTGCCGGCCGGAACGAAGACCTGCCCGGCAAGCCGCTTGTCTACACCACCTCTCGCTCTTTCATGGACTACTTCGGGCTCAATGGCCCTGAAGACCTGCCCAGGATCAGGGAGGTGCTGGCCGACCAGGCGGTCGAGCCCACCATTCCGGGTAACCAGCTTCGGGCGGAAAATGGCAACGAGGAAGCCATCACCGATGTGCTCGTGGCGGAAGAGCACGCGGGCCTGCATGTTAGCGAAACAGGCGAATTGCAGGAAACACCTGACGATGCGCCGGCAGCCGAAGAATGACTATATTCGCTGCCATTCGCAAGTCAGAAAACTATGGCCGATTTTTTAAGCAACGAACAACTGGTCTCTCTTGCAAGAGAGTTTGGTACGCCCCTCTATGTATATAACGCCGATCAGATCCGCGGCCAATACAATAAGCTGGAGAAGGCATTCAGTAAATGCAATGCACGTTTTTTCTACGCCTGCAAG
>JAKPBL010000330.1 GCA_029778965.1 Bacteroidota bacterium | reverse complement strand
ATCACCACCCTGTCGTCGGGTGTCAGGCTAAGCTGGTCGAGCGCCGCAAAGGCATGTGCGCTTTCAAGCGCAATGATGATGCCTTCGTGGCGGGCCACGAAAAAGGCGGCGCGCACCGCTTCTTCGTCGGTAGCGCTCAGAAAGGTGCCGCGGCCACTGTCGAACAAGTGAGCGTGCAACGGGCCGATACCGGGGTAATCGAGCCCCGCTGAAATACTGTGCGGCTCCACTACCTGGCCGTCGTCGGTTTGCATCACGATGCTTTTGCTGCCGTGCAATACGCCTGGTTTTCCCAGGGCGGTGGTAGCTGCGCTGAGGCCGCTGTTTACGCCCATGCCCGCCGCTTCCACGGCAATCAACTCTACCGAAGGCTCATCGAGAAAATGATAAAACATACCCGCGGCATTGCTGCCTCCGCCCACGCAGGCCAGCAGTTTTGTCGGCAGCTCGCTGCCTGTTTTTTCCAGCAGTTGCCGGCGCGTTTCGGCACTGATGACGCTCTGAAACCGCGCCACCATGTCGGGGTACGGATGCGGGCCTACCACGCTGCCAATGATATAGTGGGTGTCGGAAGGATGGTTGATCCAGTCGCGGATCGCCTCGTTGGTAGCGTCTTTCAGGGTTTTGCTGCCGCTCGTGGCGGCCACCACCGTGGCGCCAAGCATGTGCATGCGCGCCACATTCGGCGCCTGCCGCTCGATGTCTTTTTCGCCCATATATACGATGCACTCCAGGCCTTTAAGCGCACATACCGTGGCGGTGGCTACCCCGTGCTGCCCCGCGCCGGTTTCGGCAATGATCCGCTTTTTTCCGAGCCGGCCGGCCAGCAAGATCTGCCCGATGGTATTGTTAATCTTGTGGGCGCCGGTATGGTTCAGGTCTTCGCGCTTGAGATAGATATCGGCCTTGTAATGCGCGCTCAGCCGTTTGGCATAATATAACGGCGACGGACGACCGACATAATCGCGCAGCAATTCTTCAAATTCCTGCTTGAAAGACGGTTCCTGCATGATCTCCAGGTACCTCGACTGCAGTTCTTCCACGTTTGGATGCAGCATCTCGGGAATATACGCTCCGCCGAATTTCCCGTAATATCCTTCTTTGGTGGGCTGCTTATAACTCGTTTCCATGTTACTTGTTCAGGTTTTTAATAAAGGCCTCTACCAGAGCCAGGTCTTTTACGCCCGGGCTTGTTTCAAACTTGCTGTTGATGTCGATGGCGAAGAGTCCCCGGGTTTCCGGCTGCGCGGCAAATTCCAGCAGGGCCGCCTCGTCGCCCGGTTCAATGCCCCCGCTCAGGAAAAAAGGTTTGCCGATCTGCTGGTTCTTCAGCACACGCCAGTCGAATTTCTTGCCGGTGCCGCCATACCCCACGCCCATCGTATCGAACAGGAACATATCGCAACAATCCAGGTAAGGCTTTACCATCCATTCAATGCTATCGTTGTCGCTCAGCCGGAACGCCTTCACCACCGATACGTAATCGGCGATCCGTTCGCAGTATTTGGGCGTTTCATCACCGTGCAACTGCACCATGTGCAGCCGGCACTCATCTACCATTTGCAGCACTTCATCTGCACCGGCATTGACGAACACGCCCACTTTATTGATGTTCTTCTCTTTTTTGAGCTGGGCGGTGGTCATGTGGCGTAATACGTACCGCGGACTTTTCGGATAAAAAATAAATCCGGCGAAGGTCGCTCCCAGCCTTTCCAGTTGGTCCACCTGGTCGAGCTGGGTCATACCGCATACTTTCACTCTCATAGCTTTCCCTTTTTATTAACCGGCCATTTTGTGCAGGGCCGTTACAAACTGCTGGAAAGCAATCGCTGGATCGGGCGCTTTCATAAACTGTTCGCCGATCAGGAAACCATGAAAACCGTTGTCCCTGAACTTTTGCACGTTCTCCACTTTATCGATGCCGCTCTCGGCCACTTTCAGCACACCGGCAGGCAATTGCGCTGCCATGCGAAGACTGCGATCGATGTCTACGGCAAAGGTCTTCAGATCGCGGTTATTAATACCTACAATTTCCGTGAATTCGTTGATATGCCGCAATTCTTCTTCGGCATGCAGTTCCAGCAACACTTCCAGGTGCAGGGAGCGGGCTTTTTTGGCAAGCCCGTACACTTCTTCAGGCGACAGGCAGGCGGCGATCAGCAATACCACGTCGGCGCCCATCGCTTTCGCTTCATACAACTGGTACTCGTCTATCATGAAATCCTTGCGCAAAATGGGCACGGGGTTGAAACGGGCCGCCAGCAGATCGGCGGTGCTGCCGCCGAAGAACTCGGCGTCGGTCAGCACCGACAGGGCCGATGCGCCGTTGCCGGCATACGCGCGGGTAACGTCTTCCACGCGCGCCGTGGCATTGATAACACCTTTCGATGGCGAACGACGCTTGAATTCGGCAATAATGCCGTTGCGGCGCTCATCGAGCAGGAACTGCGCCAGTGAAAAAGTCTCCCGTTCAAAAGCAGGCGATTGCATCAATTGCCCCACCGGCATCGTCGCCTTCCTGTTCGCTACTTCTTCCCGCTTGCGGGCAATAATGGTATCAAGGATATTCATGTTATTGCAAAGTAAACCTTATTGTAATGCGATCAGTTTCTGCAGGCAGTGGCGGGCGCTGCCCGACTCGAGGCTTTCGACCGCGGCGCCATACGCCTGATCGTAGTTTTTATATTTCCCCGTGCCGTGCAGCGCCATCGCAGCGTTGGCCAGCACTACGGCATTCTGGGCCCAGGTGCCCTTGCCGTCGAGTATCTTACGGAATAATTTGGCGGCGCCCTCGATGGTGTCGCCGCCCTGCAGGTCGGTGGGCAACACTGTTCGTTTACCGAGTTGCTCGGGCGTGCATATCTTCTCACCTGCCCGCGAAATCACTTTGGTATCGTTTGTGAGGCTGATTTCATCATACCCGTCAATACCGTGTATGATGCAGAAATCGCGATCGTCCTGCTGCAACAGATACGTGTACAGGCGCGCCATTTCAAGATTGTACACGCCCACGAGCTGGAAATACGGGTTGGCCGGGTTCACCATCGGCCCCAGCATATTGAAGAAGGTGCGCATGCCGAGATTCTTACGGATAGGACCAACCGCTTTCAGGGCCGGGTGAAATTGCGGCGCATGCAGGAAACAGATATTTGCGGTGTCGAGTTCGCGGCGAAGCCGCGCGCTTTCATTCTTAAACACGTATCCTAACTGCTCCATCACGTTCGAGGCGCCGCTTACCGTAGAGGCGCCGTAGTTGCCGTGCTTCGCCACTTTTTCACCGGCGCCGGCTACCACAAAACAGGCCAGGGTCGAAATATTGAACGTGTTCTTGCCGTCGCCGCCGGTACCTACGATATCGATCACCCGGGCGCCTTCAAGATCAACCGGCACACAGAGCTCCAGCAGGGCATCACGAAAGCCCTGGAGTTCTTCCACGGTCACGCTTCGCATCAGGTACACCGTCATAAAGGCGGTGATCTCATGATCATTGTAAACGCCGCGGCCGATTTGCAGCAGGGTTTCGCGGGCCAGCGCGCGCGACAGCGTTTTGTGTTCAAACAGGTATAACAGTATCTTTTTCATATTGGTCAGGCGGGAATTTGCAACCAGTTACGCATAATGGTTTCTCCCTCGGGTGTCAGAACGCTTTCGGGATGGAACTGCACGCCCTGCACATCGTAATGCCGGTGGCGCAGGGCCATGATCCGGCCTTCGGCATCACGCGCGGTGATCTCCAGGTCGGCAGGAAATGCGTCTTCACTGATCACCCACGAATGATAACGGCCCACCTGCAAGGTTTCGGGCAGCTCACCGAATACATCATTGACGGGTTTTGTGCGTTGCGCATCGACGGTGATGGGTGTCGACAGGCCATGAAAAACCTTGTCGAGGTTAACCAGCCGTCCGCCAAATGCCTCGCCGATGGCCTGGTGACCGAGGCAAACACCCAGCATGGTTTTGGTGGGCGCAAATCTTTTGATCAGCGGCAGCAGCAGGCCGGCTTCTTCGGGAATACCAGGGCCGGGTGATAAAATGATCCGGTCGAATTGTTCCACGTCATCAAGGCTGATCTGGTCATTGCGATGCACTTCCACCGGTATGCCAGTGATCTTTTCCACCAGGTGCACGAGGTTATAGGTGAAAGAATCGTAATTATCGAAAACAAGTATTTTCATGTTTACAGGGTTTGGGCCAGTTCAATGGCTTTGGTGAGGGCGCCGAGCTTGTTGTTCACTTCCGCCAGTTCCATGGCCGGCTTGCTGGCGGCTACCACACCGGCGCCTGCCTGGTAGGTCAGCACATTGTCTTTGCTCAGGAAAGTACGGATCATGATGGCGTGGTTGCAGGAGCCGTCGAAGCCCACGAAACCGATGGCGCCGCCATAATAAGAACGGGCTGTTTTCTCAAACCGGTCGATGAGCTGCATGGCCCTGATCTTGGGTGCGCCGCTCAGCGTGCCCGCCGGGAAGGTTTTTGCGATCAGCAAAAACGGGTTTGTGCCGGGCTTCACCGCGCCGCGCACTTCGCTCACCAGGTGAATTACGTGGCTGAAATACTGCACCTGGCGGTATTGAGTCACCTCCACCTTGTCGCACAGCCTGCTGAGGTCGTTGCGGGCCAGGTCGACCAACATGACGTGCTCCGCATTTTCTTTGGCATCGTTGAGCAGCTTTTCCGTTTCCTGCTGGTCGATATCATCATCGCCCGTGCGGCGGTAGGTGCCCGCAATGGGATGCACCACGGCCTTCCCTTTCCCGATGATGAGCTGTGATTCGGGCGATGAGCCCATCAGGCGATAGTCGCCGTAGTCGAAATAAAACAGGTAAGGCGACGGGTTGATCGAACGCAGTGCGCGGTATACATTGAATTCATCACCAACAAACCCCTGCCTGAAACGGCGGCTCAGCACAATCTGGAACACATCTCCCCGCAGGCAGGCGGCGATCCCCTTACGCACCATCTCCTCGTATTCTTCGGGGCGCAGGTTGCTGGTTTCATCGCCTGCCGTTGTAAACGGGTACACCGGTACGTCCTTGCTCCTGATCAGCGATTCCACCACGGCCAGGTCAGAGTCGATGCCATCGATCCTGTTTTCGCAGAGATAAAGTTCGTCTTTGAAATGATTGATCGCAATCACGTACTGGTATAAGCGGTAACGCATCAGTGGAATGCCCGCCGTTTCCTTGCTGCCATCGAACTGCACACTGTCGAAGAATTGCACGGCATCGTAGGTAGAGTAACCGTATAATCCCTGCGCAAAACGGGCAGCGGGGTGCCTGGCCGGCGCTGCTTCGAAACGCTGCATAAAGCTCCACAACTGGGCGGGCACTTCTTCTTTTCGGGCGATGGCTGCTTTTTCAGGCGGCAGGCCGGGTAGCTTATACTCGATGCTTTGCAGGTTGCTGATCTCCATGCCGGCGATGGCATTGATGCCGATAAACGAATAGCTGTTATCGGCAACATGGTGATCGGATCCTTCCAACAGTACGGTATCGCGGAACTTATCGCGCAGCCGCAGGTAGATACCTACCGGTGTAAACACATCCGCCAGCAACTGCTTCACGTCCGTTTCGATCCTGATCTTTTTCAAAATAATTCCGTTTAAAAAATAAAAAAGCCCCGATGACATTCACCGGGGCCTACATATGGTTAAACAACATAGCGTAGCATTACAGCACCCCGTAGAGTTTTGAATGCCACCACCACTGATTGTTGTTGATTTTCGCGTTCATGTTGCACAAATTTGGGAAAGGGAGTTGAAAACACAAAATTTTTTTTCGGTAGCTTGAGGTGGTTATGCAAATTCAACACAGCGAAGGCCCGCAGGGCGCCTTTTATATCGAAGATGAAGGCCGGCGGGTGGCAGAAATGACCTACTCGGTACCTGCCCCCGGCAAGATGATCATCGACCATACCGAAGTGAGCAAGGCCTTCGAAGGCAGGGGCATCGGCCGCCAGTTGCTGGATGCAGCGGTAACTTATGCCCGTTCGCAACAGTGGAAAGTCATTCCCGTTTGTCCCTATGCGCATGCCGTTATGATGAAGAACAAAGACAAGTTTGCCGACGTACTGTTATAACACGCCCTTGGTGGAAGGCAGGTAATTGCTGGCCGGGTCGCGCTTCACCGCCATGCGGATGGCTTTGGCAAACGCCTTGAAAATCGCTTCGATCTTGTGGTGCTCGTTATCACCCCTGCATTCAATATTGAGGTTGCACCGGGCGGCATCGCTGAACGACTTGAAGAAATGAAAGAACATTTCCGTCGGCATTTCACCGATCTTCTCCCGTTGAAAAGAAGCGTTCCATACCAGCCAGTTCCGGCCGCCGAAATCAATCAGCACCTTGGCGTCGGCATCGTCCATCGGCAGCGCGAAACCATACCGCTCCATACCCCGCTTGTCGGCCAGCGCTTTGGCAAATGCTTCGCCTAGGGCCAGGGCCGTATCTTCGATGGTGTGATGTTCGTCGATATGCAGGTCGCCCCGGGTGATAACCTTCAGGTCGATCTTGCCATGCCGCGCGATCTGGTCCAGCATGTGGTCGAAAAAGCCTAACCCGGTTGCTATCTCCGACTTCCCGCTACCGTCCATATTGAGCGCTACATGTATCTTCGTTTCGTTCGTATCACGGTCATGTACAACCGAACGAAGGCCGAGCTTGAGAAAAGAATAGATCGCTTCCCAGTCGGTCGTTTCCAGGGCTACGGTATCCTGTCGCAGGGCAAGCACCTGGTCTTTGATCTCGGCGGCGCCCAACGAGGCGTCGTTGTTCAGCCAGATGGCTTTACAGCCGAGGTTTTTGGCCAGTTGCACATCGGTAATGCGATCGCCGATCACGAAAGAATGCGCCATATCGTAGGCGGGATTATCGAGATAACCGGTGAGCATGCCGGTGCCCGGCTTGCGGGTAGGCAGGTTGTCGGCGGGGAAGCTGCGGTCGATGTGCACCGCGCTGAAATGAATGCCCTCCCCTTCCAGGCTGCGCATCACCAGGTTTTGCAGCGGCCAGAATCTGTCTTCCGGGAAGCCGGGGGTGCCCAGCCCGTCCTGGTTGGTGACCATCACCAGCTCGTAGTCGAGCTCGCGGGCTATACGGCCCATGTATTCAAACATCCCGGGATAAAAGGTCAGCTTGGCGAAATCATCCAGTTGATACGTAGGCGGCGCTTCGTTGATCAGCGTTCCGTCGCGGTCGATAAACAATACTCTTTTAGACATGGGCAAAGGAGGCTAAGGCGGTGAATAATTGCTGGTTTTCGGCTTCGGTGCCTACGGTAATGCGCAGGCAGTCTTCGCAAAGGGCTACATTGGAGCGATCGCGCACCACGATGCCTTTCTCCAGCAGTTGGTTATAGGTGTCGCGGGCGCGATCCATCTTTACCAGCAGGAAATTCGCATCGGAGGGATATACCTTTTGCACGGCAGGCAGTTGGCCGAGCTTCTCAGCCAGGCGGTTGCGTTCTTCCACCAGCACGCGGATCATATCGTTCACCTGCTCCACTTCATCGAGCGCTTTCAATACAAGCTCCTGCGACGCCTGGTTGATGTTGTAGGGCGGCTTGATCTTGTTCATTACCCCGATGATTTCTTTCGAAGCAAAGGCCATTCCTACGCGCAGTGCAGCGAGTCCCCAGGCTTTCGACAGGGTTTGCATTACCACGAGGTTGGGATAGTCGGTTAAATCGCTTACGAATGATTTCTGCCGGGAGAAGTTGATATACGCTTCGTCAACCACCACGATGCCGAAATAATTTTCCAGCAGCACTTCAATATCGGCGCGGCGCAGGGAATTGCCGGTGGGGTTATTGGGCGAGCAGAGAAAGATCATCTTGGTATGACTGTCGATGGCTTCTTCCAGCGCCGGCATGTCGAGCTGAAAATCGGGTGTAAGAGGCACCTTCTGGATGGCGACGTTGTTGATATTGGCGCTCACTTCGTACATGCCGTAGGTGGGCGGTACGAGAATGATGTTGTCGATGGCCGGCTCGCAGAAGGCACGGATCATTACGTCGATGCACTCGTCGCTGCCGTTCCCCAGAAAAATATGTGGCGGCGGTACGCCTTTGATGGCGCTCAGCTTTTCTTTAATGGCCCACTGCATGGGGTCGGGATAGCGGTTGTACCATTTGGTAAGCGGCGAGCCCAGTGCGTTTTCATTGGCATCGAGAAAAACGCTCGCTTCACCCTTGAACTCATCGCGGGCCGATGAGTAAGGCACCAGCTTTTTTATATTCGGTCTGATTATTTCGTCGAGGTTGAACATATCAGTTGTTTTGCAATTGATCCAAACGGATGGTAACAGCACGGGCATGGGCATCGAGCCCCTCCGCGCGGGCCATGGTGGTTACCGTGGCGCCAATATTACGGATACCCGTTTCCGTTAGTTGCTGAAAGGTTATCTTTTTCACGAAACTGTCGAGGCTCACGCCGCTGTATGCTTTTGCGTAGCCATTGGTGGGCAGCGTATGGTTGGTGCCGCTGGCATAGTCGCCGGCAGACTCGGGCGAATAGTTA
>JAKPBL010000326.1 GCA_029778965.1 Bacteroidota bacterium | reverse complement strand
TGTGGAGTCGTGCTACTATAAGCACCTGTACAGGCATGAAAGATCACTGGTAAAAAAAGCCTATTATTTCAATGAAAGCAGGCTGCTGGAAAAATACGAGGCGGAAGTGGCAAAACGGGTAACCGTGCTGACCCTGTCTGATAAAGACACACAAACCTATCGCGAACGGTTCGGTGGCAAAGACGTGCATACCCTGCCCGTGTTCATCCCGCATCAATCATACGTGCCCGCCGAAGGGCTTGGCTCCTTTTGTCTTTACCACGGTAATTTATCGGTGGCGGAAAACGAGAAAGCGGCTTCCTGGCTGCTCGAAGAGGTGTTTAATAAAATGAAAACCCCCTTTGTGGTGGCGGGCAAGAAACCGTCTGCTCACCTGGAAAGGGTGGCGCATCTCTGCTGTCATACCTGCCTGATCGCCGATCCGCCCGAGAAAGAACTGAACGATCTTATCCAGAAAGCACAGATCAATATTCTGCCTTCTTTCAATGAAACAGGTGTTAAACTAAAATTACTGAACGCGCTTTTCAACGGAAGACATTGTATTGTCAACGACGCTGCTATCGAAGGCACGCCGCTGGGACCGCTTTGTCATGTGGCGGAAACACCCGCAGCCATGCAACGAATAGTGATGCAATTGTATCACCAGCCATTTGCCGAAGAAGAAATAAGGTTGCGGCGAAAGATCCTGGAGTCGAATTTCAACAATGCAGAAAACACCACCCGGCTTATTGCATACTTACAGTAGCATTGTCTTCCACCCTGCCTTTTTCAGTACGCAACATCCTCGCGGGATATTTATTGATAACGATATAATCATGCGTAGCCATCACAATGGTGGTACCCAATTCGCGGCAGATATGGAAAAGCAACTGCATAATCTCGTCGGAGGTTTCGGGATCGAGGTTACCCGTGGGCTCGTCGGCGAGGATCAGCTTCGGCGAATTGAGCAATGCACGGGCGATATCGATGCGCTGCTGCTCGCCACCGCTCATTTCAAAAGGCATTTTAAACCCTTTTGAACGCAGTCCTACTTTATCAAGCACATCGGCGATCTTGTCGTCCATCAACTTTTCGTCTTTCCAGCCGGTGGCCCTTAATACGAACTTGAGGTTATCATTCACATTCCGGTCGGTCAGCAACTGGAAGTCCTGGAATACCACGCCCAGGTTGCGGCGCAGAAAGGGCACTTTTTTCCAGTCCATTTCTTTCAGGTTGAAACCGACTACGCTGCCCTCCCCTTCTTTCAGGGTAAGGTCGCCGTACAGGGTCTTGAGCAGGCTCGATTTCCCGGTGCCGGTTTTCCCCACGAGGTAAACAAATTCGCCCCGGTTAATGGAGATATTCACATCCTGCAATACCAGGTTGTTTCCCTGGTAAATATTGACATTCCTGAGTTCGATGATTTTTTCCGCCATGCGGCAAAGGTAACAGAAAACGGTTATCCGATAAAACCAACGCCAACCGTGCTGTTGCTGCCTTCATCGATCAAAATAAAGCTGCCGTTGTGCTTATTGACGGCATAGTTATCGGCATTCACTGGCCTGGCTGTTCTGAGCGACACATAACCGATCTCCTTAAGGCCTATTTCCGATACGCCGTCAATGGTTTGATAGTCGGTTACGTTGATGCTGCTGAACAGGTTGGTCACTTTGGCCTTTACGCGGTTCGTACCGTGCTGCAGGAGGTAATTCTTTCCCGTTTTGAGCGGCTGGTGGTCGAGCCAGCATACCTGCGCCGTGATCTCTTTAAGACCGGCTGGCGCCTGGTCTTTGGGCACCAGCATATCTCCCCGGCTGATGTCGATCTCGTTTGCCAGCGTGATCACCACGCTTTCGCCCGATTCGACCTGGTCCACCTCCTCTTCAAAACGACGGATGGATTCGATCACCGATTCCTGCCCCGACGGCAGCGCAACCACTTCTTCGCCCTTGCGCAGCACGCCGCTGGTCAGTTTGCCGGCAAAGCCACGGAAATCATGCCACTCCTCCGACTTGGGGCGTATCACGTATTGTACCGGGAAGCGCGCGGGGAACTGGTTTTCTGAGGCATGCCATTCAATGTTCTCCAGGTATTCGAGTATCGACGGACCATCATACCAGCCGATATTGGCAGAACGGCTGGCGATGTTCTCACCGTAGAGCGACGACGCAGGAATGAACTGCAATTGCTGCTCGCGATAGTTCGCTTTTGCAAACAATGCGTCGAACTGTTCGCGGATGGCCGTGAAATGTGCTTCGGCATAGTTCACCAGGTCCATTTTGTTGACGCAGACAATCACGTAAGGAATACGCAACAACTGGGTAATATAAAAGTGACGGTGTGTCTGCTCCACGATGCCATTGCGCGCATCTATCAGGATGATGGCCACCTGCGCATTGCTGGCGCCGGTGATCATGTTACGGGTATATTCAAAATGCCCGGGCGTATCGGCAATGATGTATTTACGGGAAGGCGTGGAAAAATAGATATGCGCCACATCGATGGTGATGCCCTGCTCGCGTTCGGCGATCAGCCCGTCGGTGAGCAGCGAGAGATCGGTATAATCCACACCGCGTCTTCTGCTGGCGCGTTCAATGGCTTCCAGCTTGTCTTGCGTAATACTGTTGGTTTCAAACAGGAGCCGGCCTATCAGGGTACTTTTTCCGTCGTCCACACTACCCGCGGTAGCAATTCTTACAATATCCATTTGTCAAAATTAATCAATTAAAGAAAGGTTTTTACAATGAGCCTGATGCTCCAGATCATGACGATAACGCCTACACCGATCATCATGGTCCTGGCGGGCAATTTGCCGGCCAGGCGGGCAGCCAGCGGCGCTGCAATAACGCCTCCGATCAGTAGCCCGATCACGACCGACAGGTGAGAAACACCTGTCGTGAAAAAGAAGGTGGCGGCGCTCGCCAGCGTTACAAAAAATTCGGTAAGGCTCACGGTGCCTATGGTATAACGGGGATGACGTCCTTTGGAAATGAGCGTGCTGGTAACAATAGGTCCCCAGCCGCCGCCGCCGAACGAATCCAGGAACCCGCCGGCGCCGGCCAGCCAGCCCACTCTCTTTACTTTGTTGTTGCCCGATTGCCGCAACTGGAAGGCCCGGCTGAATATCTTCAGTCCCAGGAACATGGCATACAGGGCGATGGCGGGCATCAGCCATTTGCCGGCGTGCTCGCCCGCAATAACAAGCAGGCCCGCTCCTAAAATGGCGCCCAGTACGCCCGGGATCACCAGGTGCTTGAACAGTTTCCGGTTTACGTTCCCGAATTTGTAGTGGCTGTACCCGCTTACGCCCGAAGAAAATATTTCGGAGGTATGAATGGCGGCGCTGACCGATACGGGGTTAACGCCGAAAGAGATCAGGCAGGTGGCCGAAGTAACGCCATAACCCATACCCAGCAGGCCGTCTACCAGTTGCGCCAGGAAACCGGCCAGCACAAACAGCGCGAATTGCCCGGTTATATACTCGCCCGCCTGCGCCCAGATTTCCCCGACGCTGGGCAGCGGCACGGAAGAAAGTAATATATGCCCCACGAACATGGCGGTGAACAACCAGATCAGCCGCGAAGCCACCCGTTTCCATTTTTTTTCGGCTGCCTGCGCAGTGGGGTTCCTGTCGGTCACCAATACGCCGGTGATCTCATCCAGCTTTCTTACCTTATCTGCAAAATTGCCGTTCATCTTCGAGCGGATGGCCTGCATATTGTTCAGTACGCTTTCCATTTCGGCAGGAATGGCATCGTTGATCACCTCTTTAAGCCTTTTGGCGATCGTAGGTGATTTTCCATTGGTGCTGATCGCTATTTTCAGGTCGCCTTTGTTCACGATACTGCCCAGGTAGAAATCGCATAAGGCCGGTGTGTCGGCGATATTGGCGAGTATGCCTGCATCCTGCGCAGCTTCTTTCACCTGCAGGTTCAGCGTGGTATCGTTGGTGGCAGCGATGACCAGGTCTTTGGCTACCAGGTCGGCGGCTTCAAAAACTTTCGGCAGCAGCACGAGCCCGCCGTAGCTGGCCGCCATCGTCCTGATGGTATCGCTGATCTCCGGGGCTACCAAGGTCACTTGTGCATCGGGACAGGAACGGAGCAGCGACTGCAGTTTTTCTTCACCCACATGGCCGCCGCCAACCACCAGTACACGCAGGTGCTTCAGTTGCAGGAAAACGGGGTATAAATTATTGGCCGGTTTGGAAGACATCATACAAAACTAGGGTTTAACGAAGAGTCCGTCGAAAATCAGGGTGGCATAATACAGGCCGCCGATGGTAGGGCCTGCCGCGTATTGTATATAGCGATTGTTGAAG
>JAKPBL010000319.1 GCA_029778965.1 Bacteroidota bacterium | reverse complement strand
ACAAAAAAGCCGTTCCCGGAGGGGAGCGGCTCAATGTCTTGAATGGGACGATTTCTACTGAATGTCTTCAATGGATACGGACTGAACAGTGATTTTTCTGCCTGGATTTCTTTGGGTTTTCAATGGATTGGATGACAGGTTTCAAAGGATGGGATCGGCGGTTTTCAATGGATCGGGTTCAGCGGCTTTCAGCGGGATTGGATTTCGTTCGTTTGACAATACAAAGATGGGCATTCTGCCGGGTGGGGAAGAATCTCTTCGCCCGGCGCCCGGTTTCCTTCGATTTTCGGGAGATGGCGGGCGGTGAACGGACAATCGCCCGCCCCCTCAATACAGCAGGTGCTTTCTTATTTCGGTTTCCCAATTGCCGGCCACCTGCGTATCGACGGGCCGGCCGCTTTGGAGGTGGTTAAAGGCATTGGGTATCCCTAGCAGTTTGTCGAGGTGCAGGGCGCCCGACGGGTTGGCGACGGTCGGGTATAGCCGTTCTTTCACCTGTGCGGGATAGGCAAGCAGTAGCAGTTGAATAAGGGCGATGCCGGTAAACACCGGCCGGAAAACGGCTTTGTCAACCACCGACAATGCCAATCCCTCGCAATATTCGTTGCGGTAAGGCCCCTCGGCGGGAGTAAACCTGGCAATCCCGGCTTCGACACCGGGCAGGGAAAGTAGTTTGAAGGCATCCCGCAAAACGGCTGCCTGTATCCACGGTGCGCCAAATTGCCGGAAGGGTTTGTCAGTGCCCCTTCCTTCGCTTACAGAAATGCCTTCCAGTAACCCGGTTCCGGGGTAAAGCAGGGCGGTCTCCTCGTCGCGGATGGCCGGTGAGGTAGAACGGAAATGCCATCCTGCCGCCTGTGCGCCCAGCCGGCGATCCCAGTTTTCCACTGGTATTACCTCCAATTGCAGACCGGGTACCCTGGTCGCCGCAAAATAGCGGGCTAGCTCGCCAAGCGTGCAGGAATGCCTTAGCGGCATCGGCCAGCGGCCGATAAAAGAGCTGCAGTGCTTTTCATCGAGCAGCGGGCCTTCGGCCATGGAGAGATCGGCGCCAATGGGGTTGGGGCGGTCCAGCACCATAAGTCCCTTTCCGCTGGCGGCACAGGCTTCCATCACATAGGTGAGCGTCCATAAATAGGTATAAAAGCGGCAGCCGACATCCGGCACATCGAAAACAACCAGGTCGATATCGGTGAGGTCTTGCGCCGCAGGCGCGAGCCGGTCGCCGTATAAGCTGATCACCGGCAGGCCGGTGACGGTATCGATCGTATCCTCTTGCCGCGCGCCATCGACGCCCGATGCAGGCAGCCCGTGCTCGGGTGAAAAGAGCTTAACCACCCTGAACCCTGCGTCGAGCAAATGAACGCGGCTGCGGATGCCGTTGCTGCTGTAAGCCGCTTCATTGGTCACCAGACCGATGCGTTGAGAGGAGGGGGGACGGGCGGCGAGAATATCGATACCGGTTTTGATCATGGCGCAGGTGGTGTCATCTGGTTAATTGCCCATTATTTCAGGTCTGCGAATTTTATATTTTTCCTGTCATCCGTATAGGCAATGCGAATGATATGACGGCTGTCTTGTATAACAGCGGGGTAGCTAAACTCCCCTTTGGGGTGCTCTTCTAATGTGGCAATCTCTTTCCAGTCGGCTCCATTTTTGGAGATGGCTACTTTCAACACAGCGCGCCCCATCCACCAGTCTTTACCAGATAACAACGGATTATAAACCAGCAATTGTAACCCATTGTGCAACGTAACCGCGTCTATGCCGGAATTGGGATTGGGCAGACCAAGCGGTGTTAAGGGCGACCAGGACAATCCGTTGTCGTAAGACCAGGTTTGCACTATTGCATTCTGCCGGCTGCGGCAAAGCATCTGCAAAGTATCGCCGCCGTATTGCAGAATGCTTGGTTGGATAACACCAAAACCGTCACTGTCAATCGGGATATATTTCCAGTGATCGCCTTTGCGGTCTGTGCTTTCCAGGTGAATCTGCCAGCTTTTTTCATCCAGGCTCTCTGTGCTCGACGGGTAAAGGATGGTTCCGTTGTTCAATTGAACCGGTTTGTTTTTGATGGGCCCCAGTAATGGGAATAAAAGCCTCTTTGCCGATGACCATGTCTTTCCATTGTTATACGATGTTTTTCTCTCGGCCCACCACTCCCGTGGACTGCGCCCAACCTTATAATCCAGGAAAAGCGCTCCGTCAAATGTTTTGAATAAAACAGGGTTCCAGCATGCCTGCCGGTTTCCCGTAGAATCTTTTCCTTCTGCCAACAGTAGTAATTTACCCCACTGGTCTTGTTGATTTGTATAACGGTAGCATCCCCAGATAGCAACATTGTCAGCGCCTTCATAGTCGCCAGCAAACCAGGCATACAAAAGCGTATCTTTCCCCGTTTCAACAACAGTTGCAGCGTGACAGCTTTGAAA
>JAKPBL010000273.1 GCA_029778965.1 Bacteroidota bacterium | reverse complement strand
GCCACCCACAACATCAGCGTAGTGGTCGAGAACCATGGCGGCGATTCTTCCCGGGCCGACTGGCTGGTATCGATCATGCAGCAGGTAAACAAAAAGAATGTAGGTACCCTGCCCGATTTCGGCAACTTCTGCATTTCGCAAGACTGGGGCACCACGCAAGGTGGTTGCGCCGAAGCTTACGACCGGTATAAGGGCGTAGCCGAATTGCTACCCTTTGCCAAAGGGGTGAGCGCCAAGACCTATGATTTCGACAGTAACGGCAACCAGCCTGAAATGGACTATACAAAACTGATCGACCTGGTAAAGAAATCCGGCTATAAAGGGTATGTGGGCATCGAATACGAGGGAGAGCATCAATCTGAAGACGAAGGCATACGCCTTACCAAAGCGCTGCTTGATAAACTGCTCTAGCCGGTTTTACCAGGTGGCCGTGGCTACAACCCTTCCCGGATAGCCACTTTTACCAGTCCGGCGATATTCTTTACCTGCAACTTCTGCATCAGGTTGGAGCGGTGTACCTGCACCGTTCGTTTCGATATGCCCAGCTCGGCTGCAATCTTGTCGTCTTTCCATTCGTCGAGAATGCATTTTAGTACTTCCCGCTCGCGGGGTGTAAGCGGTGCAGCAACAGGTTTCATCTTGCCCTGCTGCTGCAGGAGCCGCAATGCTATTTCGTTCGAGAAATAGGGCTGGTGCAGCACGGCTCTTCCGATGGCCAGTTGCAGTTCGCGGGCCTCTATATTTTTCAACAGGTAACCGATAGCGCCTGCATCCAGTATGCTTTGTACCAGCTTCAGTTCGTCGCTGTTTGACAAGGCCAGCACCGGCAGCATAGGCCGGGCTCTTTTCATGCGCAGCACCGTATCGACGGCCGTACCATCGGGCAGGTGATAATCCATAATAACAAGGTCGTACGATTTGCGGGCGCTCTTGCGAAGCGCCTCGCGACTGCTGTCGGCCTCTTCGACCTGCGCGGGCAGGTGCTGGCGAAAGGAATGAATCATCACTTTCAATCCGTCGCGAACCATCTTATGATCGTCGACGATCAGAATACTTAATTGGTTTTCCGTCTTCATACAGGTCAGGGTGATTGCAGGTGTAACGGCGGCAGGCTGATACGGCATTTTACACCGCCGCCGGGCCGCGTGTCTATTTCCATTGTACCCAGGTAGGGTCGGATGCGGGTGGACATATTCTTTAATCCCATACCGGGGGTGACGGTCGCTTTATCAAATCCTTTTCCATCGTCCTGCAACAGCAGCACAATGCCTTTGCTCGATGACTCCATACTGATCTTTACCAGGCGGGCTTCCCCATGGCGGATGGCATTGCTGATAAACTCCTGTACAATGCGATACAGGTCGGTTTCCAGCCGGGTATCCAGGCGCGGCCAGCCGCCCGCCGGCGATATACGGCAACGAAGCTCTTTCGGCAACCGTACCTGCCGGCACGATTCGCGAACAGCTTCATACAGACCGAATTCTTCCAGGGTTTTCGGCATCAGGTCGAAACAGATACTCCGCATTTCGGCCATTATACTGGTCAGCGTCTTTTTGGATTGTGCTATAAGCCTGCTTCGCCGTGCCGGGGCTGTTTCTGCTTCGGTGCTGGCCAGGTAAAAACGAACAGCGCTCAATTGTTGCCCGAGACTGTCGTGCAGGTCGCGCGCCAGCCGGCTTCGCTCTTTCTCCTGCGTATCGATCACCGCCCGCAGCAAGGCTGTTTCCGCGCTGCGTTTGGCGGATATGTCGCGCGCCGTCACCAGGATCCGCCGGGGCGACCGCGGACCGTTCTGCCGCAGATACCGAACGCTCATAAGCACCGGTATTGGCTGGCCCGCACCGCTGCTGAATTCACATTCTATGCCTGTATGCGAATAGGGTTGCTGTAGTTGCTGGCGGATCACGGAAAGCAGCGGCCGGTTTGCTTTTGACGACAATATATTCACCGACCGGCCAATAAGCGTGGCGGGGGAAAGCTGAAGCTGCTCAGCTACCGATTGGTTCATCTCCACAATAGTTCCACGGCCGTTCAGCAATAATACCATATCAGATACCGCATGAAATATGCTGTTGAAAAAATCTCTGGAGATCATCATCTCCTTCAGTTCTTCGCCCAGCATATTGATTCCGGCCTTGATGGCGTCGAACTCATCGTTGCGACCCGACATGCGCAACCGGCGGTCGAAGCGGCCACTGCCGTAATCTGCAATGCCCCGGCTTATTTCCTGGATTTCTTTTCTCATGCGCTACTGGAATTGACGAATCCATTTTTCCGCCCTGCTTTGCTGGTGAAAAATCCTGACCGGAATCCGGGCTTTGTTTACCTGAAGAAGAAAGTTGCCCAATACGTATTGCAGGGTCGATCGGCTGACCATGGCAACGGCTACCAGTCCTTCAATGGCTTCATCCGATGACAGGTACCGCCTGGCGCCGGCCGTTATCTTTTCTATGCCGTCGATAAAAAGGATAACCGGACAATGCAAGGTGCCCATGAACCTTTTACGGGCATGCACGATACTTCGTGCCGTCATCTCATCAATTATCACGCCCTTTCGATAGGTTGCATGCAATACTCCGTTCACGAGGTCGAAGTCTATATGCGAATGGCTGACAGGCATCACTAGTAATAACTATGCAAAAATACAAACTGCATTGAAGTGGCAACTGCTCTTCGGAAAATACCGTGAAACCACCTACGTGATTTACTTAGATCGCTCTAGATTTTTTCATGGTTTTCTACAGTTTATTTTCCTGTTTCTTTCGGCAAGTTTGAGGGGTGAAAATGAGGGGTCATGAGCAAGCATCATTCTTTTACCAATACTGTTGATCAGGTATTGACGCATGGGGTAAAAAAGGGTATCCTGCACCTGTATACGGAAGATGAACGTCTCCTGCCTACCCGCATACAACTGAATGGCAAACCGGTCATCAATTTTGGGTCGTGCAGTTACCTGGGGCTTGAATTCGACGAGCGCATGCGGGCAGCAGCCAAAGAAGCGATCGATCAGTACGGCACCCAGTTTTCAGAGTCGCGGGCTTATGTATCAGTACGTATGTACCGGGAGCTGGAGTTGATGATGAACGAGCTCTTCGACGCCTACTGCATCGTAACGCCCACCACCACGCTGGGGCATATCGCCAATGTGCCGGTAATGGTGAGCGACGATGATGCCGTGATCATGGATCACCAGTTGCATAATTGCGTGCAAACCGCTGTGCAGTTGGTAAAAGCACGGGGCGTACCTACTGAACTGATCCGGCACAACCGGCTCGACATCCTGGAAGAGCGGGTCCAGGCCCTGCGTGGCCGGCATACACGTATCTGGTATATGGCCGATGGCATTTACTCCATGTATGGAGATGCTTGTCCTATGGACGAGATCATCCGTTTACTCGACCGTTACCCGCAGCTCTATTTCTATACCGATGATGCCCATGGCATGAGCGTGTATGGAAAAAACGGGCGTGGCTTTGTATTGAATAACCGTCGCATGCACCCTAAAATGGTGATGGCGACTTCACTGAATAAGGCGTTCGCATCGGGCGGAGGGGTTCTCGTTTTTCCGGAGAAAGAAGCAGCCCGGAAGGTCAGGACCTGTGGCGGTCCGCTACTAAGCTCCGGCCCCATGCAGCCTTCTTGTCTCGGCGCGGCCCTGGTAGCAGCCCGCATTCACCTGAGCCCAGAGATCTACGACATGCAGTCTGCTTTACAGGAGCGACTCCGTTTTACGCGCGAAATGCTGCGCCGGTACGGACTGCCTGTTTTTTCCGAGCCCGAGGCCGCTATTTTCTTCATAGGCGTATCGTTACCCCGCCTCGGTTATAACCTGATAGAAAGAATGTTGCGGGCGGGCTATTACCTCAACCTGGCCATCTTTCCCACGGTTCCGATGAAGAATTCGGGCATCCGGTTTACCATAACCCTGCTCCACAGCCTGTCGCAAATCAAAGAGATGATAGCCATACTGGCCGAAGAATTCAGGCAGGCGCTGCAGGAAGAGGAGATGGAGCTGGAAGAGATCTATAAGGCATTTCGCCGCCCATTGCCTGTGCCGGTAACCGAACCTGCAACTGCCGGGCAACCAAAGCTGGTAGCAGCGGGTAAAGCGCAACGGGTAAATGCTTTCCTGTACAGCAGCATCAGCGAACTCGACGCAGACAGGTGGAACCGGCTCTTCGCCAACAGCGGTGCATTCGACCATGCTTCCCTGCTGTTACTGGAGCAAGCCTTTAAGCACCATCCGCAGCCCGAAAGCCAATGGGATTTTGACTATTTGGTTGTTGCAGACAATGACAACAACACGGTGCTCGCCTGTTGCTGCACCACCACCCGCTGGAAGGACGATATGCTGTCGCCCGCCACCGCTTCCCGGAAAATAGAGATCAAACGCGCAGCCGATCCCTATTACCTGACTACCCGGGTATTATCAGCCGGTACCCTGTTGACGGAAGGAGAACATGTATGTATCGATTTCAGGCATCCCGACTGGAAAGAGGCCCTGCTGGCATTCATAGACATGCTGTACCGGTTGCAGGAAAAGAACGAGGCGGAAACCATTGTGTTACGCGATTTTCACCATATTCATCCCGAACTGGACGACCTGCTCATAGAGAATGGTTTCTTCCGCATCAGCATGCCCGACAAGCACGATATAGCCGTACAATTTACTGATCCCGAAACCTATCTCCGTTTCCTGCCGTCAAAGGCGCGTAACCAGTTACGCAGCTCCGTGCTTCGCCATGAAGCCGTCTTCACGAAACAACACTATGGGCAGGCGACAAATAAAAAGCAGGTGGAAGAATGGTATCAACTGTACCTGCAGGTAAAAGATCGCGGATTGGAGCTGAACACATTTGCATTGCCCGAAAGCCTGTTTTATCAATTGTCGGCCGATGCCTCGTGGGATAAACTGGAACTCCGCCTGCCCGGGCGGGCAGACGGACCGGTGGCCATCTTATTCAGCTATACTGGTGGCGGACATTATATCCCCTCCATCATCGGCATTGACTACACCTGCAACAAGGTTTTCAACATTTATCGTCAGACTCTATACCAGGCCATACTGCACGCCGCGGAGCTGGGCAGGAAAAAGATCAGGCTGGGCTTTACCGCGGGTATGGAAAAGAAAAAACTCGGCGCCTGCGCCATCGCCTGTTATGCTTATGTACACAGCCCCGACGGCTACAACATGCAGGTGGTAGAAAACGAACTATAAACCGGGATCATAAAGCCATACACCGGATGTTTATGAAATACGAAACATGGAAAACCCTGACCGTATATTTCTTCGTTTTCCTGTTTGTATATACCGCAGGCAGCAAATGGATGGATTATGCCCGGTTCAAGTGGGTATTGGAAGACTCGCCGTTGCTGAAGTCATTCTCCACGGTCATTGCCATCGGTCTGCCTGCCGGTGAGCTGGTCATCGCCCTGCTGCTATTGCTTCCCCGCTCCCGGCAAACAGGGCTGTTGTACACCGTCATTATGATGGGCATATTCACGACCTATATCGGGTATATGTTATTAACGGCCTCTTCCCTTCCGTGTAGCTGTGGGGGCGTACTTCGATCTATGTCGTGGTTGCAGCACTTCTTTTTCAACCTGTTTCTTTTTTTGCTGGCTCTTTGGGCGTACCGGGTACACCACCAGCATACAAACATTATTGCGCAATACAGGAAGTAAGCCGAAAACCTTTAACAGAGTAGGCAATATCATTCACTTAAATTCCGCTTACAGGCGGAACGTTGATCATTACTTAACACAAAAAGTTTTTCCGGTGTTTTTAAGCCTAAAAAATACCGATCTATTATGAAACAAACATTCATGGGATTGGCAGTTATTGCCACCGCGCTGGCTGCCGCCGCTTTTACCACGCCGAAAGAAGAAAAGGCGTTTACGGACTACTATTTCCGGGTAGACGCCTCCGGAAATACATTAAACTCACCCACCGTACCACCCACCACCAATTACTCCGAATGCAATAACTCGGGAACTGTTTACTGCTCCCGCAGCTATGGTGGTTATCAACTAGTGTCGGGTGAATATGTGCCACTGGGCGGTGCCGGTCCGATCATTAAGAAAAAGTGAGACCAGGAAAGAGAGGCCCCATAACCGGGGTCTCTTCTTTACTACCTCGGGTTTTGCTCCATATCGGGGTGCAGATCAATCACCTGCCCTGGTATTGGCATGGTATATAACGGACTGTTTGGCAATAGTTCGTATTGATTTCCCTCAAGGCTTCGCCGAACAACGATATTCCTTCCTTCTTTGTTCAGGCGACGGATATCCAGTTGACGTAGTCCGCGAAACAGCAGTTCCTTACGCCGCTCCAAAATCACCAGGTCCAATACTTCATCGGCATTGTTTGCAGTTAACGGCTCAAAAGTGCCGGTTATAAACCGGTGCTCCAGCAGAAAGTTAAGATCAGCCAGGGCGGCCTGCCATCTGCCCAGTCGGGCGGCGGTTTCGGCCCGAATAAGGTAAACCTCATCGGTTGCCAGCCCACCGAAACGATAATAAATACCCGTATAAGACCCCCCGAAAGCCTTGGCGCCGTTGAGCGGATAAACAAAAAGCTCCGAGCCTCGAAGATCGTTTTCGGCGTAAGATGCCAATATGTCGGGATGGATACTTCCGTAAGAGTTCAAAAAGCCATCCAGCAAAGACGCATGGAACAAGACCTCTTTATTGAATGTTGGGATGCTGGTGTATTGATTGTAATCCATTAATCCACTTCGATGCGCCAGGCAACTGTCAGCATAGCGGTTTGCCTTTTCATAGTTCCCGATAACCAGGTAGTACCTCGCCAGAAAAGCATACGCTGCCGGCAATGTGGGCCGGGTAGGCGCCGGCTCGGTTTCTGGCAACAGCGGTATCGCCTCCATGATATCAGCTTCGATGAAAGAATACACATCTGCAACAGAAGACCTAAAAACCGGCTCATTGATGTCGGTCTTTTTTCTGAGCGGGATACCCGGATCGGAAGCGGCCGTCAGCGGGTCAAAGGGTTTTGAAAAAGTATTGACCAGGTTGAAATTGGCATAGGCCCTGAAAAAAAGGGCGCCTCCCCTAAGTTTATTTTTCAACGCGGTGTCCTGGTCTTTTTCAGGGTAGTTATCCAAAATGGCAAGTACCTGGTTCGCATAAAAAACGGTTGGATATACATTGCTCCAGTCGCTGGAGGCGCCTGTCGGAAAAGGGTTGCTGGCGAAGCTGTATTGAGCGCGGTCAGTGATGCTCATCATCGGCAGGAATTGCTCTTCTATCACATAGTCGTCGCTAACCGTCCAGCCAACGGTGCCTACATTGTTTATCATCATATCATCGTCCAGCAGCTTCTGGCAATCAGACAGGGTGGTTGGTACGGCCAGGCTATTATCGGGCTTTATGTCGAGGAAATCTTTCTTATTGCACGCCATAAAAAGCATGATTCCCGTCAACCAGAAAAATTTTTCTGCTTTCATACACATTTTTTAGAATTGAAGGTTAATGCCCAGCGAATAGGCTCTCCCTGTTTTGGGGATATTGTTGAAATAGGGGTCTATTTTCCTGGAGTTT
>JAKPBL010000268.1 GCA_029778965.1 Bacteroidota bacterium | reverse complement strand
GTTTATTCAGGGGAATTACCGAAAAGAAATGGCTGCTGCTATTGGTAGCCGGATTTCTGGTGTCGGTGAATGTAACCATAAGAATTCCCAATCTCACGCAACTGGGATTGGTAGCGGTTATTTTTATAAGTGGTTGCCGCCAGCGGTTCTCGTTGGGTGCCGTTGTTCGCGAATGCCTGGCTTTCTGCTCGGGTATAATATTGGGCGGGGCGGCACTGTACCTGCTGATGCGGGTGTTGGGACATTACCGTTATGTAGCGGATTCTGTCGGATATCTTTTTGTGATGTCCGGTCAATCTACCGACGCCGCGAATAATGAGGGCTTATATGGCATCAGCGGTATGATAAAATCCTTTCTGGGCCGGAATATGTGGGCTGTAGTCTATGCAGCCCTGTTGTTCGGCGGCCTGGTTTTCCTGATATGGCTGCGTGATTTCTTTGGCAGTCGCCGGCCGTCATGGAGCAAGGCCATTGGTTTGTTCATGTACACGCTTTTTGGTGCCATACTGGGCTTGTATATTTTCCGGGTCATCGACAGTTTTAATTTTCTATCACTGGTGATTGGAATTATTTACCTGTTGATAATGTTGTTTGCGATCACCAATCGCGATCGTGAGCTGGAAGTATTAATGCTGATCGCTGTTTTTTTCTTTATCAGTTATCCCATTGGCAGCGCCTATGGCATCCATTCTGCCGGTAAGTTCTGCCTGTGGCTGGCTCTGCCGCTGGGGCTCGATACTTTATTCAGGATGAGAAATACCGGCGGAGAACTGTTCTGGAAAGTATCGGGCCAGGACCCTGCCAGGATAGGGTTCTTTTTCAGCCAGGAACAATGGATGGAGATAAGTAAGCTGTTGGTAATCGTTATGATAACAGGAGGGCTGGTGTACCAGTTTTTTTTCCCCTTCTACGACTGGCATAACCGGTTAACAATGGTGCATACCGTCACAGAATCTCCCCGCCTGAAAATGATCGGAACCTCCGCTTCCCGGGCGGCGGTCATGAACGACCTGGTGGTAAACAGCAGGAAATATATCAAAGAAGACGAACCAGTGCTTGCATATGACAGAATGCCGGGTTATTTTTACGCTACCGGTTACAGGTCATATCTTGAAAATCCATTTTCTGCCGTATATGGCGCAGCAGCGTTTGAGCACGACCTGAATAAAGCGCTGCAAACTCATAGCAGGCTGCCTGTTGTTGTGCAAAACCTGTTCCGGACCTCGGGCAATGGCAGTAACTGGCCCGACACATTTGAGGAAAAGGATTATGGTGCAATCGACGAAAACCGCGACAGAAACAAGTTGTTTAATGCATTTATATCACAACACCGTTATAGGGAGGTATGGACCAACGGCTTGTTTCGCATACTTGTACCCTCACAAACCGCTAACCCAAAAAACTGAAAGATGCTTGCTGTAGGTGTAATCGGATATGGATACTGGGGCCCCAATATCGTCAGGAACTTTTTTAACACGCCAGGCTGCTCACTGAAAATGGTTGCCGATGCGCGACCTGAGCGGCGAAAGATTATAAACGGCATGTTCCCCACGATTGAAACGGTGCCCGACGGTGATGAGATCATCAATAACCCGCAGATAGACGCGGTCGTCGTTGCCACCCCTGTGTTTACGCACTATGCCCTTGCCAAAAAAGCGTTGCTGGCGGGAAAGCATGTGCTGATCGAAAAGCCGATGACATCGTCTGTGGCCGAAGCCGATGAACTGATTGAGATCGCTGCGCAAAAAGGGCTTACGCTGATGTGTGATCATACATTTCTGTATACCGGTGCAGTGCAGAAAATGAAGGAACTGATTACCACCGGCGTCGTAGGCGTACCTGGTTATTTTGACTCCACCCGTATAAACCTGGGGTTGTTTCAGCCCGACGTGAACGTGTTATGGGACCTGGCGCCGCATGACCTTTCTATTCTTACGTACCTGATAGAAGATGAACCCGTCAGTATCAACGCCACGGGCATTTCGCATACCCGTAATTCGATTGAGAACATTGCCTATATGACAGTGAACTACCAGTCTAATTTCATTGCCCATTTCAACTGCTCATGGACCTCGCCCGTAAAGGTCAGGCAAACCCTGATCGCGGGCGATAAGAAGATGATTCTTTATAATGACCTGGAACCATCAGAAAAGGTACGGGTCTACGATACCGGCTATGTACATAGGTCTGATGAAGATAAAAAGCACATCATGGTCGATTACCGTACCGGCGACGTGTATATTCCCAAATTGTCGGGTAAGGAAGCGCTTGCGGGTGTTGCCGAAGACTTTGTGCAATCGGTGGTGCAGAAAAAAGCGCCTTTGTCGAATGCATTCCTGGGCCGGTCGGTGGTGAACATACTGGAAGCCTCACAAAAGTCGATCAAAAGCCAGGGTAAAGAAATAAAATTCTGATCATGAAAACGATCACCGAAAAAAACGCGCAACAGAGCCTTAATAACGTAACCGTAGGAGAGAACGTTCGCATCTTCAGCTTCGTGAATGCATATGGCTGTGAAATCGGCGACCATTCGAAAGTGGGTGCCTTTGTGGAGATACAGAAGGGTGTTGTCATCGGCCGGAACTGCAAAATATCCAGCCATAGTTTTGTTTGCGAAGGCGTGCATATTGAAGACAATGTGTTTGTGGGGCATGGGGTAATGTTCACCAACGACTTATATCCCCGTGCTACCAATACCGACGGATCGCAGCAAACCGAGGCCGATTGGAAGGTGATCGAAACTTTTGTGCGGAAAGGTGCTTCGATAGGAAGCAACGCAACCATTGTATGCGGAGTTACTATTGGCGAAAACGCCCTGGTAGCGGCCGGTGCTGTGGTGACAAAAGATGTTCCGGCCAATGCTATTGTGGCCGGTGTGCCGGCGAAACTGATAAAAATGCTTACTTAGAAATAATCGCTGAAAACCTGAAACCGCTTACCAATGGATGTTAAAATTCCCTGTCTCGACCTCTACAAACAAAACCAGTCGGTAAAAGATGAAATATTTGCTGTTTTTGAAAAGGTGTACAACGCATCTGCCTTTTCGGGAGGGCCGTATGTAGAACAGTTCGAAAAAGATTTTTCCGCCTTTTGTGGAACCAGCTATGCAGTGGGTGTCAACAACGGCACTACAGCATTGCACCTGGCTATGCTGGCTCTGGGCATAGGCCCGGGAGATGAAGTGATCATTCCTGCGAATACTTTTATCGCTACGGCCTGGGGTGTAACCCACGCAGGCGCAACACCGGTATTTGTTGACTGTCATCCAGGCACCTGGGAGATAGATGCCAATAAAATAGAGGCTGCTATTACGCCTAAAACAAAAGCGGTGATTGGTGTTCATCTTTATGGACAACCGTTTGATATATATGCGGTACAGGCGGTTTGTAAAAAACATGGCTTGCTAATGATCGAAGATGCCGCCCAGGCGCAGGGCGCTTTGTACGATGGCAAAAGGATCGGCAGTTTCGGCGAAATGGCCTGCTTCAGTTTTTATCCCGGCAAGAACCTGGGGGCCTGCGGTGAAGCGGGCGGTATTACTACTAATACTGAAGCCTATTATAAAAAACTGCTTAGCCTTCGCAATCATGGTTCTACGGTTCGTTATTATCACGACGAGATCGGCTTTAACATGCGAATGGGCGGACTGGAAGGCGCTTCGCTGAGCGTGAAGCTCAAGCACCTTGCCAAATGGAATGAGCGGCGCCGTGCGATTGCCGAACGCTATCATAAGGAGATCAGGAATCCGAAAATCAACATGCAGGAGCAGCCTGCGAATACTGCATCGATCTATCACCTGTTCGTAATCACCACCAGCGACCGCGACGGTATGATCAACTATCTTAACGGAAAGAACATCTTTCCCGGTCTTCATTACCCGGTTCCCTGCCACCTGCAGAAAGCATACAGTTCGCTTGGTTATAAAAACGGCGCGTTCCCGCAGGCTGAATACCTGGCGGCCCATTGCCTTTCCCTGCCTATGTATGCGGAACTGACCGACGAAGAAGTCGGGAAAGTAATTGACGCCATCAATGCCTATTAAGTCATGACGCGCAAAAAACTATTGATCTTTCCCTGTAACGGCAACGGCATCGAGGCACTGGATTGTGTCGACGATGCCGAAGTGGAATTTATTGGGTTTATCGACGATGATGCGTCAAAAGCTGCGCACTATCCGCAATATAAAATATACGGCAGATCGGCGCTTGCCAGTTTTCCGGAAGCCTATGTACTCGCTGTTCCCGGCAGCCCGACAAGCTACCCCGAAAGGGGTAAATTCATAGCGTCGCTCGGTATCGAAGAAAACAGGTTTATCAGCCTGGTGCATCCCGGCGCCCACCTCGGCCGTTCGGTTACGATTGGCCGCAATTGCCTGATCATGGCAGGCGTAGTACTTACCAGTAATGTCCGTATCGGCAACCATGTATGCATATTGCCAAATACGGTGGTTCACCACGATAGTTCTGTCGGTGACCTTACATTGATAGGTTGTAATGTGGCTGTAGCCGGTGGGGTAAGCCTTGGCGCCAACTGCTATATAGGGAGCGGCAGTAATATCATGAACGGCGTTTCGGTCGGCAACCAGAGCCTGATCGGAATGGGCAGTAATGTAACCAGGAATATTCCGGAAAAGAGTAAAGCATATGGAAACCCTGCACGCGTACACTAACCCGGAACAGCATACTGTTTCGATTATTATTCCCTTCTTGAATGAAGCGGATAACGTTGCGCACCTGAAAGAAGGGGTGAGCCATTTCATGTCGCAGCACCACGATTTCAACATTGAGGTCATCCTGGTGAATGATGGGTCTACCGACAACTCGGTAACCCTTATCAAAGAAGCCGGCTTTCCCGCCAATACGCGGCTCATTTCGCTGAGCCAGAACTATGGCTCTCATGCCGCATTGCGCGCGGGCATCATGCATGCACGCGGCCAGTATATTACTTTCCTGTATGCCGACCTGCAAGATCCGGTTGATAATATCGCCCGGCTGTACCGGCAAATGCAACTTGGAAATGACATTGTTTGGGCCAATCGCGAATCTGATCAGAACGGCCTGCTGGAAAAAACTTTTTCAAAATGGTATTCGGGCCTCATGCGCAAGTACGTGAATAGGGCGTATCCCGATAAAGGCTTCGACGTGGTCATGTTTAACCGGAAGGTGGCAGCGGAGCTTAATAAGAACGTTGAAAATAATTCCAGCATTTTCCTGCAGATACTGGGTCTCGGATTCAGGCAGGATTTCATTACCTATAAAAAGCTGGCCCGAAAAGCCGGCAAGTCCAAATGGACTTTATCGAAAAAGATCAAGCTGCTGATCGATTCTTTCGTGGCGTTTTCCTTTGCGCCTATCCGGCTGGTGTCTTTTATCGGTATCATGTTTTTCGTGCTGGGTATTTTATGGTCGCTGTATATCATCTTTCGGAAAATATTCTTTAACGACCTGGCAGCCGGATGGCCGGCGCTGCTTTCGATACTGATGATCGGTTTTGGTATTACGAATATTTCGCTGGGTGTGATTGCTGAATACTTATGGCGAACACTTGATGCCAGCAGGAAACGGCCGGTATTTATTATTGATGAAATCGTAGAATTCGGACAAGATGCTTAATTCCATTCTTACCTGTGTTTTATATGCGTTGCTGAACGTGGCAGGCGCCGCCATGATCAAGTGGAAGATCAGGGAAGTGGTGCTGTCGTCGGCCGGCGACTGGTTCCGCTTTTTGTTTAACCCGATGGTGATGGGGGCTTTTGTTTTATTATTCGGGTCGGCATTGGTGCTGTTCAAAGCACTGGCAGGCGGGAAGTTCACGTTCATTGTACCGCTGGCGGTGGGTATCAATTTTGTGCTTACCGTTATAGTAGGTTATTTCATATTCAAAGATCACCTGAACCTGGCGTCGTTTATTGGCTTTGCGCTGATATTGTCGGGTATTATCGTACTTAGTTTAAACAATTCAAAATATGCAGCCTAACATCAATGGTAGCAGGATACTGGTAACCGGCGGCGCCGGGTTTATCGGATCGTATGTAATAGAAGAGCTGATCCCCCTGAAGCCCGCGAAAATCATTATCGTCGATAATTTCATACGCGGCAGCAGGGCCAATATGCAAAGCTTTGCCGGCAATCCGCTGGTTGAGTTCGTAGAGGGAGATATTCGTAATGCTGCGCTGATGG
>JAKPBL010000240.1 GCA_029778965.1 Bacteroidota bacterium | reverse complement strand
GCTCGAAGTGCTCAGCTTCTTGTGTGCGGCCATGTTCTTCTTTTTGCAATACATGGTTACAGATGCGGCCCGCAGTGCGCGCATGCCGGGGTATTTCTGGATATTCTGGGTATTCATCAGCCTGTTCATTTTCATCGTGCCCGTGTCGCAGGCGCTGCTCATGACCCGGCGCGGGCGGCAATGATTCATGCAGGATAGTTTTTTTCCCGCTTATCTTTACAGCCTATGGCGGCGAAAAAGATCATCATCACCATCGACGGCTGGAGCAGTTGCGGAAAAAGCACGCTGGCCAAGCAACTGGCAAAAAAGCTCAACTACGTGTATATCGACAGCGGCGCCATGTACCGTGCCATCACGCTGTATTTTCTGCGCAACCACATCGACTGGACCGACGAAAAAGAGGTGAACGAGGCGTTGGCCGATATCCAGTTGGAATTCCACTACAACGAGCACAGCGGCCAGAGCGAGATGTATCTTAACGGTGAAAACGTCGAATACGTGATTCGCGACCTGGTGGTGGCCGAAAAAGTGAGCGACGTAGCGGCCATCCGCGAAGTGCGCGCTTTTGCCGTGAAGCAGCAGCAGGCCATGGGAAAGAAAAAGGGCATCGTGATGGATGGCCGCGATATCGGCACCGTGGTGTTTCCGCAGGCCGAACTGAAAATTTTTATGACGGCCGATAATGCCATCCGGGTGGAGCGACGCTTCAAAGAGTTGTATGAAAAGAACCCGAACATCACGCCGGAGGAGGTAAAGAACAACCTGGAAATGCGCGATTATATCGACAGCCACCGCGAGGTGAGCCCCCTGCGCCAGGCCGATGATGCCATTGTGCTCGACAACTCCAACATCGGTATGGAGGAACAACTTAAAATGGCGCTCGCCTGGGTACAAGAAAAAAGATAAAACCACCTGCAATGAAAAAATGCCTGCTGGCCGTTATAACGGTCATGTATAGCTGCTGTCTACTGGCGCAGCTTCCCCAGCCAACCGACTATCTTCCGGCTTCTTTTCACAAAGGCCGTCGCGATGCACTGCGTGCGCTTATGCCGCCCCGTTCGGTAGCCGTTTTCTTCGCGTCGCCCGAACGGAACTTTTCGAACGATGTGAACTATCGCTACCACGCCAATCCCGACCTGTATTATTTCAGCGGCTATACTGAACCCAATGGCTTGTTGCTGGTGTTTAAGGAAAAGCAATCGGCCGGCAGCGATACACCGTACGACGAGGTATTGTTTGTTCGCAAAAAAGACGCCCGGAGAGAAATGTATACGGGCAAGCGGCTGGGTACACAGGGCGCGAAAGAAAAACTGGGTGTCGGCCTGGTGCTCGAAGGCAGCGCGCTTAAACAGTTCCCGGTCGACCTGAAAGCCTTTGACCATATCATTTACGACGGGGTGAAAGACCTGGCCGACGATTATACATCGAACGACGACATATATGACCTGCTCAATGTGTTTAAGGAAAAAGCAGGCTTTGGGGGTTACGACGACCAGGCTGCCGAACAATACACAAAGCTGGTGGCATACGACTACCTCGCAGAAGATGATTACCGGCCACGTGTAATCGCCGGCCTGCGCGAATCTGTAAAGCAGCGCCCTGCGCTGGCGAACGATTCTCTCTTCGCAGCGCTGCTGGCGGCAAAAGATGCGGCTGGCATGCGGGCCGCATTTGACAAGATCAGAACAGCACGCATCAATACAACGATGTACAGCCAGTTCACCAATCGCCTTCGCCAGATCAAAACACCCGAAGAAATGGAGCTGCTGCGCAAAGCCATCGATATATCCAGCCTGGCTCATGTGGAGGCCATGAAAGCAGTAAGGCCCGATATGTCTGAACGCGAGCTGCAGGGCGTACAGGAATTCATTCACAAGAAGCTCGGCGCTGAAGACGTGGGCTATGGATCTATCGTAGGGGCCGGAGAAAACGGTTGCACCCTGCATTATGAAACCAACTCGGCCACGGCGGTAGGCAGGGATATGGTGCTGATGGACGTGGGCGCCGAATACCACGGCTACACGGCCGATGTTACCCGCACTTTCCCCACCAATGGCAGGTTCAGCCGCGAGCAGAAACAGATCTACGATATCGTATACGAAGCCCAGGAAGCGGTGTTTGCCATTTGCCGCGAGGGTACGTCATTCAGCGCCATTGAAGACACCGCCGCTGCCGTGGTGGCCCGCGGGTTAATGAGGCTGGGTATCATCAGCAATCCCGCCGATGTTCGGAAATACTATCCCCATGGCTGTTCGCATTTCCTGGGGCTCGACGTGCACGATAAGGGCGAATATGATGTGCTGAAAGAAAATATGGTCATCACCGTAGAGCCAGGCATTTATATCCCGCCGGGCAGCCCCTGCGATCAAAAATGGTGGCGCATCGCGGTACGCATCGAAGACGATGTACGCATTGATAAGCAAAAAATGGAACTGCTCACCAACCTGGCACCCCGCAAAACGGAAGACATTGAAAAAGTGATGCAGCAGAAAAGCTTTGTCGATGACCTGAAGATATCGCTGCCCGCACCCAAAAAAGGGTTCTGACCTGGCTGCCCGGCGTTCTCTGTGGCGGCGGCCGGTAAAACAGGCGCGGGTATTGCAATAACAGCCGATTTGTATTATTTTAAGGAGCGTCCGGTTTTCGGCTTGCCCGACTCCGAAACAACCGGCGCATTAACCCTTGAACAAAGCGCTGTTTATACCCTTGCATCTCGCCGCTAAAAAGGCCTTCATGGCTTTTTCAGCCCTGTTGTTGTTTGCTGAGCTGTCAGGCCAGACGCTGGTGGTGTAATGGCGGAACCGGGTGTGTATATCTACCTGGTTAACGGAGTGGACGATAAAGGCAGCGTAATGCAGAAAGGAACCGTGCTGCTGATACGTTGACCGGCAGCACGGGGATATTTTATGACAGCAATCTGTTACAGCAGTGCCAGCGCCTGTTCCAGGTCGGCGATCAGGTCTTCCACGTTTTCAATACCCACCGAATACCTGATCAGGCTTTCGGGAATACCCAGCAGGGCGCGTTGTTCTTCGGTCAGCTCCACATGGCTGGTGGTGCGCGGTGGCCCGGCCAATGTGCTTACTGAGCCGAGGCTTGCGGCAAGGTGTGTGAATTGCAGGGCAGGCAATACTTTTTGCACCGCGGTAAAACCACCGTGTAGCGCAAAGCTCATCATGCCGCCGAAGCCCCGCATCTGCAGCGCGGCGACGCGGTGGCCGGCGTGGGAGGGCAATCCGGGGTAGAATACCTGTTTCACTGCCGGATGCGTTTCGAGGTATTGGGCGATCTGCAAAGCCGAAGCGTTTTGCCGTTCAACACGCAACTCCAGCGTTTTCATGCCGCGTGCGATCATATACGCCGGGTCGGCCTGCAGGCTTGCGCCGTTGATCTCCCTGAACTGGTACACTTTCTGCACCAGGGCCGCCTTGCCGGTAAGCAGGCCGCCCATGGCGTCGGAATGGCCGCACAAAAACTTGGTGGCGCTGTGCACCACCAGGTCGGCGCCGAGAGACAGGGGCAACTGGTTGATGGGGGTGGCGAAGGTATTGTCGACCACCACAATGGCGCCTACGGCATGTGCTGCCGACGACAGCCGGGCTATGTCAACGATCTTAAGCGTGGGGTTGGTGGGCGTTTCCAGGTACAGCAGATCGCAGCCCCGGGCGATCGCCGCCTCCAGTTGCGCATGATCGGTGGTATCGCACAGCTCCACCTCCACACCATATTTCGGCAGGAAATCAAGGAATATCTTGCTGGTGCCGCCGTAGCTGTCTTTGATGGAGATCACCTTTCGGCCGGGATGCAGGAAGCTGAACAGGGTATTGCTGATCGCCGCCATGCCGGTCGAAAAGGCAATCGCCGCCTCGCCACCCTCCAGCACCCTGATCTTCTCTTCCAAAGCGCGCACAGTGGGGTTGGTATTGCGGCTGTAAATAAAGCCTTCTTTTTTGCCGAGCGATACGTCCCGCCATTCGTCCAGGTCTTTATAAGAAAAAGCCACACTGTTGTAAATGGGAGTGGTAACGGCGCCGAACGCATTGAACTGGTCTTCGCCGGCCCACACCGCTTGCGTACCTTTCCGTAGATGATTATCCATGACTATTGTTTGATGATATGGTCGTAAATGATTTTTGAGATTTTCGCGAGGGTTGTTTTGGCTTCCTCCTGGTCTTCGATGCCGCTCGACAGCAATGCAATCGTGTATTGCTGCCCGTTAGGAAGGTAAACAATGCCCGAGTCGTGGCGAACGGCCGTGATGGAGCCGCTTTTGCTGGCTACTTCCACTTCGGGGGGCAGCGGCCCGGCGATCACGTCTTTGAAATGCTGGTCTTTCAGGATGGCGATCATCTGGTCAGACGACTGCCGGTCAACGGCTTTGCCTTTGGCGATCCATTCCATCAGTATCACCAGGTCGTGCGCGGTGGTCACGTTGTTCAGCCCTTTCTCATAGGCTTTGTTGTCTTCCACGCCGCGCAGCACCTTCATGTGTTTCAGTTC
>JAKPBL010000215.1 GCA_029778965.1 Bacteroidota bacterium | reverse complement strand
ACATTCAGCTCATAACCAATCAATAATACGAGCGAGTTGATATAGATCAGCAGCATCAGGATAAGCAGGGTGCCGATGGAGCCGTATATTTTGTTAAAGTTATTGAACTTGTTCACCCACACGGTAAACAGCAATACCGTAACGATGATAAGACCGGTGGCCAGGATGGTGCCGGGCGACGAAAGCTGCCATCGTTCATGTACAGACGGTACGTATTTGTAAATGATCGCGATGCTGTAGTAAACGAGGGCGATGATCAGCACCCAGCGCAGGTTGGGCACCAACCACCTTATGGCGGGTGTATTGATGGCCAGCCGGTCGAGCATCCAGGTCAGGATATTGCCCTGCGCCAGCATCAGCACTATTGCGCATAAGATCAGTGCAATGATAACGGTGGTGATCCGAATGGCCATCCACCTTTTCTCAAAGAAATTCCGTGAGGCTGAATACAGCAGTGATTTGTTGAACGTGCGCATAATGCCCAGCACCGCGTTCGACGCATAGAATACTGCTACCAGGAAACCGAACGAAAGCAGGCCCGAACGGGGTGTTTCCAGGAAATCCTGGAGGAAGTCTTTCACCAGCAGATAGGTGTTGTGGTTCGGAGTCAGGTCTTTGGTAAGCACCAGCAGCTCTTTCGACAACTGTTTCGAAAAGGGCATATAGGGAATAAGCGTACAAAGGAAGATGGTAGCTGCGGGAATGGCCATCAGCAGGTTGAACGAGATCGCCGCCGCCCGGTCGTTCAGGCCCACTTTCTGCACCTGCTGCACAAAAAACCTGGCCACATCATACAGTGGCACCCCTTCGAAACCTGGCAGCACGATCTTTTTACTGCGGTTGATGACGAAGCGAACGGGCAGGCTGTTTCGTATGATTCTTTCCAGTTTTGTCATATCAGCGCAGGCTGTCGGCCGTAGCTTTTGCTTTCATTAGTGAATCAAGAAAGGCCCGGTATTGTTTGGCCAGTTTCAGGTGTTCCTGGTAGTCGGGTGCAAAATCGTGCGCGCCCGAAAAACCAGGTTTGGCAACAAAGAAAAGATAATTTGTTGCAGGCGCCTGCAGCACGGCGTCGATGGTGGCTTTCTGGGGCGTGCAGATAGGGCCGGGGGGCAGCCCGTTTACCCGGTACGTATTGTAGGGTGATTCCACCTGCAGGTGTTTCTCGTAAATCCGCTTGAGGCCGAAGTTGCGGAGCGCAAATTTTACGGTGGGGTCGGCGCCGAGCCGCATGCCTTTGTTGAGCCGGTTGATATAAACGCTGGCGATATTGCCCATCTCTTCGCGGCGGTTTGTTTCTTCGTCCACAATAGAAGCGAGGATCGATACCTGTGTGGGGCTCAGGCGTTGCGCTGCCGCCTGCTGCACGCGGGTGTCGTTCCAGAACTGGCGATAGGCCTGGTGCAATTTTCCCATCACCGTAGCGGGACTGATATTCCAGTAAAACGTATAGGTGTCGGGCAATACGCCTGCCATTACAGTGCTGCTGTCGAACCCCCAGGCGCGCAGGCTGTCGTTGTTATTCAGGTAGGAAATGAAAGCGAGGCTGTCGAACTCGAACTTGCGTCCCGCCAGGCTGGCAAAATCTTCTTTGGTGCGCAGCTTGGTGATCACCAGGTTAACCGGTTCCTGGCGACCATTGCGCAGCATGCGGATCACCGACAGCAGGCTGCTGCCCTGGTGAATAGCGTACCGGCCTGCTTTCAGCCGGGCGGGGTAGCCGAGGCGCCGGGCAACCAGGTCGAAAACGGCCGGGTGGCTGAAAACAGCGTCGTCTTTAACGCGTA
>JAKPBL010000193.1 GCA_029778965.1 Bacteroidota bacterium | reverse complement strand
ACGCGCGCAACAGACCCCAATTACGATGGGGTGAATGTTTATGGTGATGAAACGACGGTTAATCTTACTTCGGCTGTATTTCCTTCGGTAGCGGCGGCGGCACCTTTCCTGGCGCCTTATATTGCGGGTTTCGGTAACCGCCCCATCAATGTGTCGCGCAGCGGATATGACGAAAAGGACATCATCGACCCCAATACCCTGAACTTTAAGATCGGCGGCGCCCTGCATTACCGCATCACAGAAAGGCTGGAAGCGGTGCTCGCAGGTAACTGGGGTACGGGTAATTCGGTGTACACGGGCAGCGATCGCTATTCGCTGAAAGATTTCAAGATGGGCCAGTACAAGCTGGAGCTGAACAGCCGCAACTGGTTCCTGCGTGCTTACACCACCCAGGAAAATGCGGGTCAATCATTCAATGCCACCGTTACCACCCAGTACACTAACGAGGCCTGGAAACCATCGACCGTTTGGTATCCCGAATACGCGCAGACATTCCTGGCCGCCATGCTGGCCGGCGCCGACGAAGCTGCGGCACATGCGCAGGCAAGGGCTTATGCCGACCGCGATCGCCCGGCTGCCAATTCCCCCGAATTCAAAACCTATTTCGACCAGGTGCGGAGCGTGCCTATTTCGCAAGGCGGCGGGCTGTTCATCGAAAAATCGGATCTCTATCAACTGGAAGGCCAGTACAACCTGTCTGATGTAACCGGCAAGGTGGCCGATGTGCTGGTAGGCGCCAATTACAAAACCTATGTGCTGAATTCGGAAGGAACCTTGTTTGCCGATTCTGCGGGCCGCATCAAGATCCATGAGGTCGGCGCTTATATACAAGCCACCCGCCGCCTGTTCCAGGATAAGCTGAAGCTTACCTTCTCGGGCCGCTACGATAAGAACAATAATTTCGAAGGCAAGTTTACACCGCGTGCAAGCGCCGTGGTGACCGTGGCGAAGAACAATAATATCCGCCTGTCTTATCAAACCGCTTATCGCTTTCCGTCCACGCAGCAACAGTATATCGACCTGACCATTGGCGGTGGTATCCAGTTGATCGGTGGTAACAAGAGCTTCCGCCAGTATTACGGATTCGACAAGAATGCGCCTTATGAGATTACCACTCCCGGCATGGCCTACGCTTTCCCCACTTTCAAACCCGAGTCTGTAAGTTCGTATGAGCTCGGTTATAAAGGACTGGTGGCCAACGGCAAGCTGCTGCTCGATGCCTATGGTTATTATGGCAAATACACCAATTTCATTGCCCGTACAATACTTGCGCAGCCGGCCAGCGCAGGAGGGCCGCCCGCGCCTTCCGACCGCCGGTTTTCCGTTCCCATCAATATTGCCGACGATGTAGTGACCTACGGATTCGGGATTGGTTTCGATTATCGCATTTACCAGGCGCTGACTTTCAGCACCAATTTCTCTTCCGACCGGTTGGATAAAGTGCCGGCCAACTATACTTCGTTCTTCAACGCGCCGAAATACCGGGTGAATGTTTCGCTTGTCAACAGCGGTTTTGGAAAAGACAACCGTATCGGCTTTGGTCTTACCTACCGTTGGCAGGATGCTTTCTATTACGAAGGCGATTTTGCCAATGGCGAAGTGAACGCGATCCAGACCCTCGATGCGCAGGTGAGCTATAAAGTAGGCGCCGCACACCGCTCCGTCATCAAACTGGGTGGCAACAATATTCTCAACCAGTATTATTTCAATGCGGTAGGGAACAGTTTTGTAGGCGGTCTTTATTATGTGTCATTTGGTTATAACATCTTCTAAAACGCATTGTATGTTCAGTCATATAAGAAATATTACCAAGGGCCTGCTGCTGCCCGCCCTGCTGGTGGGCCAGTTGGTAGCCTGTAACAAAATACCCGGCGTGGAAGACATACCGGCCACCACGCCGTCGGGTGAGTCGATTGCCGACATCATCGGCAAAGACGCCAACTATTCAGTATTGAAAGCCGGGCTGACGCGTGCGGGCATGATGGCAACGCTGGGCAATAAAAACAGCAAGCTGACCCTGCTGGCGCCCGACAACGACGCTTTTGCCCTGGGCGGTATCAACGAAACGGTGATCAACGCCCTGCCGCTTACACAACTGGTGCCCTTGCTGCAATACCATGTTATTCCCCAGGCCCTGCCCACCAGCGGTTTGCCGGCAACTGCCGCCAACCTGCAAATGCCGACGCTACTGCAGCCCTCTTCCAGCCCCTTGTTCAAGATGAGCACCTTTCCCGCAAAAAATGCGATGGGTGCTTTCGTGAACAATATCCCGCTGAAAGCGACAGACCGGATGGCTGCCAACGGGGTTATTCATACCACCTATGCGCCGGTTATGCCGCCGTCGCAGATGATGCGCGGTTTGATTCACGGCGATCCCGAGCTGACCTAATTTGAAGCGGCGGTAAAGCGGGCGTCAGACGGGCAGACCGGTCTCACCCTCGATTCCCTGCTCAATTATCCTTATCCCAACCTGACCGTTTTCGCGCCGACCAACACGGCGATGGGCCAGGTGCTGACTGCGCTGGGACTGCCTGCCGATCCGGCGGTGTTTGCGATGCTGCCGGTACAAACCGTGCAGGGATTGGTGGCCTACCATATTTTGGGAACCAACCGGGTGCCGGTGCAGCGGTTGTTTACGGTCAATTTTCAATCGGCCACGTATGAAACCATGATCGGGCCGGCGCCTTATCCCGGTGTGCAGATAGACATGAGCAACCCCCTGGCGCCGACGATCAAAGGAGCTGTTAACCCCAGCGCTTCGCATCTTGTAGGTGCCAACCTGCATGCTGTCAATGGCGTGCTGCACAAGATCGACCAGGTGTTGCTGCCGCAACCTTTTTAATGACAAAATAATCAAGAAAGAGCCCCGGTTACCGGGGCCCCTTTTCCGACATGAATGGTTAGCTTTGTACAGGCAACCCTTTTCTGAACACATAAGCAGCTCATATGAACACAGTCAACGATATCCTGATACATAAGTCTTTTCAGAATAACATTATTGATGCCGGCGAAAAAGTGATTGAGGCGCTTGCTGCATTGAAAGCCGTGAACCTGAGTTACCTGGTGGTGAAAGAAAACGACGAGATAACGGGGATTTTCAGCGAAAGGGATTACGCACGTAAGGTGGTGCTGGAAGGCCGTTCGAGCAATGAGGTCAAGGTGGTGGAGGTAATGTCGACCGATCTGCCGGTGGTATCGCCGCGCGATTCGATAGAGCATTGCATGAACCTGCTGGCAAATGTGGGCCGTCGGTATATCCTGGTAAAAGACAATGGCGTGTATCGTGGTGTTATCACCATTCATGATCTGCTGCGCGAAATTCTGCAGAACCGCGAAACTGTATTCGACGATGCCATCACCGGCCGGCTCATCGATATCAATGAGCGCCCGACCAGGGTGTATTGATCAGCTATATTATACGTTAAAGCGGAAATGCATGATGTCGCCGTCTTTGACGGGATATTCTTTTCCTTCAATCCGTAGTTTTCCTGCTTCCCGGCAGGCCGCTTCCGAACCGTATTGGATAAAATCGTTGTAAGCGATTACTTCGGCTTTGATAAAGCCTTTTTCAAAATCGGTGTGGATTACGCTGGCAGCCTGCGGCGCTTTCCAGCCTTCGTGGATGGTCCAGGCCCGCACTTCCTGCACACCGGCCGTGAAATAGGTTTGCAATTGCAGCAAGGCATAGGTGGCGCGGATCAGCTTGTTCAGGGCCGGTTCTTTCATCTGGTATTCGTCCATGAACATGGCTTTGTCGTCGGCATCTTCCAGTTCGGCGATCTGCTGCTCGATGCTGTTGTTCATCACGATCACCTGGGCGTTTTCAGCCGCCACGGCTGCTTTCAGCGCA
>JAKPBL010000142.1 GCA_029778965.1 Bacteroidota bacterium | reverse complement strand
GGCATTTCTATAATTATCAGGTGAGACAAATTCTGATGGCCCTCCTGTCAACTCATCGAATGACCAGTCCCTATAAGGGCTTGATTCCGCTTTTGCGTAAGAAAGCCAATTTAACAGGTCTGTTTTGGTCATTATTATGTCCCGTTTATTTTAATGCTCCAAATCCGATCCCCGTGCTATTTCCCACACCCACTTCCCAAGCAAAAGCAATTTGTTCAGGGGCACCCTCAATTATTACGGGACAAATGTTTACCCGATTGCTGATTGCGTTATACCGAATAATTTTTGTTGACGCTTTCAAATAGGTAGTGTCAAATCGGGCGACTATGCCATCCGCCGCCAATCCAACTGACTTTAGTTTCTTTTGTAATGTTTCTGTCAGATACAAGCCGCTGGAAGGATTGTCGTAGGTAATATGTTTCTCTTCATTATCTACGCGTCTTTTTATGAAAACCGGACTAGCGGTAAAAAATATCTCAGCCGATCGAAACCCTGGTGTTTCAACGATCTGTAGATCCGAAACTGCACTTCCAAAACATACTGATGGCTCTTGGGTAATACCGTTTATCAAGCGCTTTATCAACTCTTCGTTATACGCACTGATAAAAAAATGCGAAGTATTATTAAGATTAATTCCTGTAGAAGTCGCATTTATATCCTGAAGCCACGAAAAAGAATACAAACTGATATTGTCGTGTTCCTGATTGTTTCTTCCCAACCATTTATGTATGGCACCTGTCAAAAACGGCTGATAATTGAACGGGATTATTGTTTTATTGCGAGTGAGTGTTAAATAAAGTCTCATTTCCAATTTCTTTTTGGCGATGGCATCTGGTTATTTTCACAATTACCTTTCTATAATGAATTGAATGCTCATGGAGTATCGTCGAAGACCCAAGTTTGCTCTAACAGGCTAAATTCCTTACTTGCCGTAACATTGTGGGCTTTCGCGCATAGTGCCATGTAGCGACGAGACATAAATGATTGCCAGCCCACAAAGTGGTTTTTTTATGCAAGCGGATGGAATACATGTATGGCAAGATTTGGATGATTTAAAGATAAAAGTTGCAAAAAAATACGAAAAATGGTTACGGGAAACCGTAACTAAAAAGCATGCCTCAACCAAGACTTGATGGATTTATTTGAACTGCCTCCACCGAATGACTGCACGGGAGAGTGCTAACTACATAGCGCTGACCTGGAATAGGAATAGTTTCTTTTAGAAAAATAAAAGCAACTGATGAGGGGTATGGGTTCTTACTTTTCCCTTGCGCCCAAGTACTGGAAATTCTGTTCATTGATAAAGTTTAAGATGACGTCGTAGCCTAAGATAGTAAAATTTATTTGACTCTATACTTGTATCTTTTTATAGGAGGGCAGGCAGAAGCAAAGAAGGGCTGCCATTGCCGGCAGCCCTTCTTTTATAAATAAAATATCGGTATTGCAACAGGTATCACCCCCCTACCGTATAAACAACATCTCCCTGTACTTCGGCAGCGGCCAGTAGGTGTCATCTATCAGCAACTCCAGCTTATCCACCCGGTAACGAATCGCGTCGAAATACGGCGCTTTCACCTGGCTTTCGTAGGCAATGGCGCGGGTGCGCATGTCTTCCATTGCATTGCATATCTTCCGCGCTTCGATCATCTTTTCCACGAGGTCGCTCAGCACATTGATGTGCTCGGATATCTTGGTGAGGATCTGCTTCTGGTTGGCATAGCTGGCCTCATCGAGACCCACTTCTTTCAGTCCCTTGATATTGTTCACCAGTACGTTCTGGTATTTGATCGCCGCAGGCAGTACGTGGCTGGTGGCCAGCTCGCCCATGATGCGTGCCTCGATCTGCACCCGCTTGATGTATTTCTCCAGCTCTATCTCGTGACGGGCTTCCAGCTCTACGTGCGTCAGCACATTGTTCTCGCCAAACAGGGTCCTGGCTTTGTCGGTCACCATGGCGTCGAGGGCCAGCGGCGTGGTTTTCAGGTTGGGAAGTCCGCGCTTCTCGGCTTCTTTTTCCCAGGCCTCGCTGTAGCCGTCGCCTTCAAACAGCACTTTCTCGCTGTCTACAATGTATTCGCGTATCACGTGCATGATGGCGATCTCTTTCTTGTCGCCTTTTTCGATCAGCGCATCTACGTCTTTCTTGAACTTCTTCAGCGTATCGGCCATGATCGTGTTCAGCACGGTCATCGGGTTGGCGCAATTGGCGGTAGAGCCCACCGCGCGGAACTCGAACTTGTTGCCGGTAAATGCAAAAGGCGAAGTACGGTTGCGGTCGGTATTGTCGAGCAGCAACTCGGGAATGCTGCGGTGCAGGTCCAGCTTCAGGATGGCTTCGTCCTGCTCGTCGAATTTGTCGCCCACCCTTTCTTTCACCTCCTGCAGCACATTGCTGAGGTACTGGCCCACAAATACCGAAATGATGGCCGGCGGCGCTTCGTTGGCGCCCAAACGGTGATCGTTACCCGCAGAGGCGATAGCGGCGCGCAGTATATCGCTGTAGTCGTGCACGGCCTTGATGGTGTTCACGAAAAAGGTGAGGAACATCAGGTTGGTCTTCGGCGTTTTGCCGGGTGCCAGCAGGTTGATACCGGTGTCGGTGCTCAGGCTCCAGTTGTTGTGCTTGCCGCTGCCGTTGATGCCGGCAAAAGGCTTCTCGTGCAGCAATACCCGCAGCTTGTGGCGGCGCGCCACCCGGTCCATAATGTCCATCAGCAGGGTATTGTGGTCCACCGCCACGCTCACTTCTTCAAATATGGGTGCGCACTCGAACTGCGCCGGCGCCACCTCATTGTGGCGGGTGCGCAGCGGGATGCCCAGCTTGTACGACTCGTTCTCGAAATCGCGCATGAATGCATACACGCGCTCGGGTATGCTGCCGAAATAATGGTCTTCGAGCTGCTGGCCCTTGGCCGGCGCATGCCCGAATACGGTGCGGCCGCTCAATACCAGGTCGGGACGTGCATTGAACATCGCTTCGTCGATCACAAAATATTCCTGCTCCCAGCCGAGGGTCGCATTTACTTTGGTGATGTTCTTGTCGAAATAATTGGCTACTTCCACCGCGCTTTTGTTCAGTGCCTCGAGCGATTTCAGCAGGGGCGCCTTATAGTCGAGCGTTTCACCGGTATAAGAAACGAATATGGTGGGTATGCAAAGCGTGCGGCCCTGGCCTACTTCAAGAATAAAGGCGGGCGACATCGGATCCCAGGCCGTATAACCACGGGCTTCGAAAGTGGCGCGGATGCCACCGTTCGGAAATGAAGAGGCATCGGGCTCCTGCTGTATCAGCGCCGCACCGTCGAACTCTTCTATGGGCGTGCCGTCGCCCTTCAGGGTAAAGAAAGAATCGTGCTTTTCGGCCGTCGTGCCGGTCAGCGGCTGAAACCAGTGCGAAAAATGGGTCACCCCTTTGCTTTCGGCCCACTGGCGAATGCCCGCAGCGATCTGGTTGGCTACCGCCCGGTCAATACGCTTGCCGTTTTTTACCGAAGCAAGCAGGCTCTTGTACCCTTCATCGCTCAAAAAAGCCCGGGCCTTCTGCAGGGTGAATACATTCTCGCCGAATAAAGCGGTGATCTTGGTCGCGCCTACACCCGGCGTTTCCTTCGACTGGCTGATCCTGTTCAGCGCGTTGAAACGTAATGACATGTAATTTGTTTTTGCTGTATTTGTTGGTTGGGATGGGCCTTTGGGCTATTCCGTCGACGAAATTGCAGAAAAAATCAGAAAAAATAACCGGTAAAAGGAAAAAAATCGCTGAAATTACCTTTCCTCATAGATATTAAATAAATTATTATCTGATCGGAGCGCCGGTAAAACCAGCAACATACCGGTGCAAAGCAAAAACAGCTCGGCCACCGTACGGTAGCGCACAATGGCGCCGGGAAAAGGCACTGTAAACCCGATCGAAAAACTGCAGAACAGCGCAAAAAACAGGAAGAAATAAAACAGGGGCGTTCTTTTCACCGCCTGCCGGCCGGGCAAAAGCCACCAGGTCGCCGCCAGGAACAGGCCGATGATCACCGCATTTTGCAGCAGCATCAGCCATTGCAATACGCCCCCCGCCTGCCAGGGCAGGGGATGCAGCCATACATTGCCGAAAGCCTGCGGCGCGGTTTGCAAAAAAGAGCCGGGATTCGGCTTCAGCCGGTGGAGCTCCAGGCGGGTATTGCCTTTCAGCTCCATAAAAGCCGCCTGGCGGGCCACCACGCCCGATGGGCCGTTGAAAGGATCGGGCAGCCAGGCACTGGTAAAAAAGACCAGGATGGCCGCCACCGGCACTACCACGAAACTCAGCCAGGGACGCTGGGGCTGCCGCCGCGCCATCCACCAGGCCAGCAAACCGATCGCCAGCACCAGCGCAAAAGCGGTCCGCGTAACTGCAAGTAATCCCACGCACAGCAGGGCCAGCCAGAAAGCGCTGCGCCGCCCTTCCCGGTAATACCGGTCAAAGCAGTACAGGGCCGTGGCAATAAATACGAAATCACGCCCGTCGCCCCGGATGCCGCTCAGCCAGAAAACCACCGGCACATAGGCAAATACCAGCCAGAAAAATACATTCCCGTATTGCGGCCAGGTTTTGCGAAGCAGTTGGAAAAAGAGAAAAGGCCCCCAGAAGCTGAAAGCGGTAAAGGCCAGCAGGTTCACGTAATAATCGCCATCGCTGGCAAAATTCACGAGCGACAGTGGTTTGGTGATCATGGCCCATTCCAGTTTGTCCTTGAATTCTCCCAATCCGTGTACCCACCCGTATTCCCGCACCAGCCGCGGCAGGTTGAGGTCGTTGAAATACATCGCCGGGGTATGCTTCAGGATAGCGGTCTCCACCAGGCTGTCGCGGTTGATCAGCCAGGTGTCGTCGCCCCCGTACAGGTGCAGGAAAAGATAGCCATAGGCGACGCCGCAGGCAACCTTGATACCCAGCGCGGTCAGCAGGGCGCCATACCCGAACCCGGGGTCCAGCTTCCGGCTGAGCCATCGGGTAAAAAGAACCAGTAAAACAAGACCTGCGCCGAATCTCAGGTATATGTCCATGCCTGCCATGATTTTCCTTTTCAAAGCTATACATTTGGCCCAATGTTGATTGCTTTTGTTTCTCCCAGCGGGTGGACGGTGTACAATTTCAGGCTGGATGTCATCAGGGCTTTACAGAACGACGGGCACCAGGTGCTGGTGGTGGCAGGCCGCGACGCCTTTGCCGAAAAGCTCGAAGCCGCGGGCTGCCGTTTCATCGGCCTGCCCTTCAACAACCGGTCGACCCGCCCGTGGAACGACTGGCGGCTCTACCGCCGGTTAAAAGCCATCTACCGGGCCGAGCAGCCCGCTCTTGTCTTTCATTATGCCATCAAGGCCAATATCTGGGGATCGCTCGCCGCCGCGCGTTGCGGCATCCCGGGCGTTGCCGTGGTCACGGGGCTCGGTTATCCCTTTTCGCGCCGCAACCTTCTTTATTATATAGCCAAAGCAGGGTATGCGAAGGCCTGCCGCCGGGCACGGCGGGTATGGTTTCTCAACCAGGCCGATGCGGCCCTGTTTCGCTCGCTGCAACTGGCCGAAGAAAGCAAGATACAGGTGCTGCCCG
>JAKPBL010000128.1 GCA_029778965.1 Bacteroidota bacterium | reverse complement strand
GAAAATAATTCACCCGCCCCGTGTCAATGCCAAGAGCGGCCATCGCCGACAGGTTATCATGCAGGTCTTTTTCAAAGACCGGTCGCGTTACGAGGGTGCTGTCTCTTTGGTTCCAGTCGCAATACAATATATGTTTGTCGCTGTGCGGACCGAGAAAATGGCCATCGGCCTGCAACCCGCGAATGAGGCCTCCGAAGGCTTTGTTGCGATAAAAGTCGCCCGTCAGGAAAAAAGAAGCGCCGGCGCCTGCTTGCCGCAGGGCCTGCCTGATCGCCGGACCGCCCTCTGCAAATTCGTGGCCGGTGAATACAAGATAGATGGTTTTCCGGGTACTGTCCATGCGCGTGATCGCGTAGTCGCGCGCACCCTTGTCTTCCAGGGAAGCAAGCAGGTAAACCAGCGATGCCGTGCCATCCATGGTCGGTTCGTTGGTGCTGTAATCGCCGGCATCGTCGTGGTACACAGCCAGGTTGCTCTGGAATGCGGCGTATTCGTCGGCTTCCAGCAGGGTAAGGCCGATCAGGTTATTGAAAATACTGGTGTACACCGGCCCGTCCACCAGTCCGCCATCAACCGGCGCCTTTTTCAGAAAGCTGAAAGAGGCATGCGGGTCTGCCGGTGTATCGCCGCCGGCCGGCAAGCCGTACACCATGCTGGTGCCCCAGGGATTGCAGCCAAAAAGCCAGTCGATACAGGCCTGCTCCAGCGGTTCGTATTGCCTGTCGCCGCTCAGCTCGCGGTACCAGCGGCATTGCATGGCGAATGCTACCGTCAGGTTATTGCTGCACCAGATAAAGGGAATAGCGCGATAAAAACCATTCTGCCGGGCTTTCTGCCAAACCAGGTCAATACCTTTCTTATAATAAGCGATTACCCTGTCCCGGTCGGCGCCGGTCAGCTTCCTGGCCAGGGCGCGATGACCGAGATTAATAAAGGGATACCATTGATAATGGCTGGCCGTATCTTTTCCCAACCAGGGTGTTTGCGGCTCTTTCGCAGCATAAGCCAGCGCTGCACCGAGGCTGTCGGCTGCCGCCAGCGCCAGTTCCATGTCATCGGCCCAGTTTTCTTCGGCGTAGATATAAGGCGATTTCACCGAAGCGGTTTGGGTGAATCCTTCGCGTTTGTACGCATAGGCCAGCGCTGTCTTTGCCTTTTCTGCTAACAGGCTCGTATAAGCGCTGTTCTCCATCAGGCGTGAGCCAAGTTCAAACGCACTGCTGAACTTGGCAGCGAGCGAACTGGTACCGGTGGTTTTGTTCATTCCCTTACCCTGCTGCTGCGGGTAGCCGCTTAAAAAATAAACCGGCCGCTCGGCGCCGCGGTTGTACTGGCTGTCGAGCCCCGGCAGGCGCATGCCCGCATGATCGCGGTCGTCGGCGATCTGCGCAAACATCCAGTCGGGCCGGGGATGCATTTTCAGCAGCCAGTCGAGGCCCCATTTCGCTTCATCATAGATGTCTTTCCGGCCGTTGCTGCCCGGCAGCCCGTTGGCCAGGTGCCGATCAGTGAACACCCCCGGAAACTCTTCCAGCGCCAGCAGCAAATGATACGTGGCATTGGCGCTGGTGCTCGCGTATTGCAGGTAGTCGGTGGCATCGTGCCAGCCGCCCACCACGTCTATGTGCGTGCTGTCGGGCATGGGGCCGTACAGCGTATATCCATCCCTGTTATGACAACTGTCGTTCATGGTGGGATTGAAGCCGGTACGTTGCTGGCGCATATACCGCAGGCAGAAATCAGCGCTGCCGCGATACACAAATTCATTGATGGGAAACTCGGGCGAAACTGCGCCGCCGGCCCTGATACGGTAGCGGCCCCGTTGCTTCAGCGCGCTGAAGTCGAGCCGCGCCGTTTGCCGGAAAGGCCCGTAGGCGCCCGAGGCCTGGCCCGCCCGGGCGCGATAAGCGATTCTCCCGTGTTCGTCGATCACCTCAAAGCTGCTTACCGGGGCGTTGTCTTTACTGCACCACACGGCCGTTTTTACCGATCCGGGCAGGTAGCCCAACTGGTTGATCCGGATCCAGGCGGCAGGCGCTGCCGGTTGTGCCTGGGTCGGCCTTGCCAGAAAAAGGAATATCAGGAAAACAAGATATCGCATGCCGCCGAAGGTAGGCAATCAGCCGCATCAGCAGAGCTGCAATTCGGGGTAGAGCTCTTCCAACCCGATGGCCTGCTGCGGGTAGTTCTCCACCAGGTATTGCAGTACCGAAGAAATATGCTGCTCATATTCGCGGCGGACGGGCGCGGCAGTTGACAGCCACCGTTCAATGCGGTTGGCAAAATCATCCCCCGGCGCCTCAATCACCTCCACCCCCAATCGCTCCAGCGCCGCTGCATTGCAATACTGCTCGTATTGCCCGCGAATCGGAATACAGAGCAGCCGTTTGCCCAGGTACAGCATCTCCGCCGGGGTTTCAAAGCCCGCGCCGGTAATCACCCCGCCCGCATGAATCACGCTTTCATTGAAGCATTGCTGGTGCACCGGCAGAAAACGGATATTATCCGCATAATGTTCCCGCTTTGTTTCTTTGGAAAAGACCTCGAAACGAATGGACGGCATTTTCGAAAACATACGATAGAGGATCGCTTCGGCGAAAGCCGGCAGATATACGCTTACATATCCCCTGTCGCCGGGCTTTGCCTGGCGGATTTCTTTTTTGATGACCGGCTCAAAAATGAAGCGGTCGTACTGCTCGAAATGCAGGCCAACATAGGCGCTGGCCCTGGCATAGTAACGCAACAGCAGCTCACCCGTCAGGTCTTTCTTTTCAGGTCTTGGTACGCGCTTCGACTGAAAAGAAGCCTGGTGGCCAAACTGTACGCTCTTTACTTTTTTTAAAGCGCAAGCCAATGCCGTGATCGGCTCGAAATCGTTGATCACGAGATCATAATCTGCCACCGGCAACGCCTTGATTTCCTTCCAGAGTCGCGCAGGATTCAACTGCCGGGCAATCTTTCCGTACCGCAAACCGCCCCCGCTATTGTAAAAAAGACTGACGCCGGCCGACCGGTACCGGCAGGGAAGATCGCCCTGCAACTGGCTGTTGGCGCCGCTTAGAAATACATCCACCTTGCCATAGCGCTGCAAATAGGGGAGTACCTGTGTAGCCCGGGCGATATGCCCGTTCCCGGTTGCCTGCACTGCGTATAATATCTTCATACAAATCGTTTATATCGCGAGCGAGCTCACGTAAAAATTTATTTCATCGGTCACCACATTCAGCACCGGCTTTTCGGTGTCGGGCCGAACATGCCTGAACTGTGCTTCGTCGTAGGTATAGATATGCCAGTCGTTCTGGTAAAACTCGAGCGCCGTTAAATGTTCCACCCAATCGCCTGAATTGAGGTACATCACTTTTCCTTTTTCGGTTTCCACCACGCGTTGCTGCGGCTGGTGGATATGTCCGCAGATCACGTAATCGTATTTTTTATCGATGGCGATCTCCGCCGCGGTGGTTTCAAACTCATTGACCTTGTATGCCCGGTTCACGCCCGCCATCACGGTTTTGCTCAGTGAAACCCGGTCGCGCCCGATGCATTTCATCAAGCGGTTGATGACGCGGTTGATCAGTATCAGGCATCCATAACCGCTGCTTCCCAGCTTGGCCCATATCTTGGCTGCGCCCTTCGTTGTATTATCGAATACATCGCCGTGAAAAATCCAGGTGGTCTTTTTATTGATCTCTATCACCAGCTTGTCGGTCAATTGAAAATTGCCGAGCTGGATATCGCAGTACCGCCGCAGTATTTCATCGTGATTTCCGGTGATATACACCACCCGGGTGCCCCGGCCCATCATGGCCAGCACCTCTTTCAATACCGCCATATGCGATTGTGGAAAATAGCGTTTGGTGAACTGCCAGGCATCAATGATATCGCCATTGAGGATCAGCATTTGCGGCGCGATGCTGCGAAGGTAATTCAGCACTTCGGCAGCCTTGCTGCCATAAGTTCCCAGGTGGAGATCTGATAAGACGGCTACGTCAACGGATCGTTTTTCCATTTAGGTATGGTTTAGCAAACTTCCCCAACTACTGTTACCGGCTTATTAACAGCAGGTTACGGAATTGTAAAGCCTGGCCGCCTCATTGTCAGCGCTATGAATTACTTTTGCCCCCTCAAAATCGCTTCCATGGCACTTTCAGAACAGGAGATCATCAGAAGAGAAAAATTGCAGCACCTGCAGGCGTTGGGCATCGATCCTTACCCGGCCCCGCTCTTTCCCGTCAATACCAGTACGGCCTATATCAAAGCGCATTATAAAGGCGAGGAAAACAACCATGAATTCGCCTCGGTGGTGCTTGCCGGCCGCATCATGAGCAACCGGTCAATGGGAAAGGCCAGCTTCGCCGAACTGCAGGACAGCACCGGCCGCATCCAGATCTATGTGCGTCGCGACGATATCTGCCCCGGCGAGGACAAGACCCTGTACGACGAAATGTGGAAAAAGATCGATCTCGGCGATATCGTCGGTATCAGGGGTTTTGTGTTCACCACCAAAGTGGGCGAGACTTCGGTACATGTACAGGAGCTGACCCTCCTGGCAAAAGCGCTGAAACCGCTGCCTGTGGTAAAAGAGGTGGAAGGACAAACTTTCGACGCCGTAAGCGATCCCGAGTTCAAATACCGCCAGCGTTATGCCGACCTCGTTATCAACCCGGAGGTACGGGATACCTTCGTGAAGCGCACAAAAATGATCAATGCCATCCGCCAGTTTCTCAACGAACGCGGCGCCCTGGAAGTGGATACGCCTGTATTGCAGGCTATTCCCGGCGGTGCGGCGGCGCGCCCCTTTAAAACCCACCACAACGCGCTGGATGTTCCTTTTTACCTGCGTATCGCCAACGAGCTGTACCTGAAACGTTGCATCGTGGGCGGGTTCGACTGGGTATATGAGTTCAGCCGGAATTTCCGCAACGAAGGCATGGATCGCACCCATAATCCCGAGTTCACCATTCTCGAATGGTACACGGCGTATAAAGATTACCTGTGGATGATGGAGATCACCGAACAATTGCTGGAAGCAGTAGCCATCGCTGTTAACGGCAGCACGGAACTTACCATTGGCGGACAGCAAGTCAGCGTCAAAGCGCCTTTCAAACGGATCGGTATTCTCGATGCCATCAAAGAAAATACCGGCATCGACATCAGCGGCATGGATGAACCGGCGCTGCGCGCTGTGTGCAAACAGTTGGACATTCCGGTGGATCCCAAAATCGGCAAGGGCAAGCTGATCGATGAGATATTCAGCGCCACCAGCGAAAGCAAATTCATCCAGCCCACCTTCGTGATCGATTACCCGGTGGAAATGAGCCCGCTGACCAAGAAGCACCGCTCAAAGCCCGGGCTGGTAGAGCGTTTCGAGCTTTACATCAATGGCAAAGAGATCGCCAATGCCTATTCGGAACTGAATGACCCGGTCGATCAGCGCGAACGTTTTGAAGAACAATCCAAACTGATGGAGCGGGGTGACGATGAAGCCATGTTCATCGACCAGGATTTTCTGCGGGCGCTCGAATACGGCATGCCACCCACCGCGGGCATTGGTATCGGCATCGACCGCCTCTGCATGATGATGACCAACCAGCCTTCTATCCAGGATGTGCTGCTGTTTCCCCAAATGCGGCCGGAGAAAACCGAGGCAACGGAAAAAGAAAACCCATAAAAACAGGCGCTGGCACCGGCCATAGCCGGTCAACGACGTGGCTGATCAGAGAAACAGATCGGTCATCAGCTTATTGCCGGGGTTAACGGCGTATTTGCCAAAATCAGTTATCCCGGTTTCGCGCAATACCGTTTCATCGATAAAGAAATTACCGGTGCAGCCGGCCGGCGGCCTTTGCAATATTTCATAGGCAGCATCGGCCACGATATCGGGGCTGCGACTGCGCTGCATCAGGAAATCACCTCCCAGCAGGTTATTGACCGCTGCCGTAGCGATGGTGGTTTGCGGCCAGAGCGCATTCACCGCAATGGAAAAGGGTTTCAGTTCTTCTGCCAGGCCCAGCGCTACCATGCTCATGCCGTACTTGCTCATGGTATAGGCCAGGTGCGGTGCAAACCAGCGCGGATCCATGTTCAAAGGCGGTGAAAGGTTGAGAATATGGGGATTGATCCCCGTTTTCAGGTGGGGAATACAAGCCCGCGACATGAAAAAGGTACCCCTTACATTGATGTCGTGCATAAGGTCCCAGCGCTTGGGTTCGGTCTGTTCGGTGGTGGTGAGGCTGATAGCGCTGGCATTGTTTATAAGTATGTCTATGCCACCGAATTGCTCCACCACGCTGCGAACCACCGCTTCTATGCTGTCTTCATATCGTATATCTACCTGCAGGGGAAGTGTTTCCGGCGCCCCGGCATTGCGGATTTCTGCAGCCGCACTGTGAATAGTGCCTTCCAGTCGGGGATGCGGCTCCACAGTTTTGGCCGCAATGGCCACTTTTGCGCCCGCGGCGCCCAGTTTCAGGCCGATGGCTTTCCCGATTCCGCGGCTTCCGCCGGTAATCAATACCCGTTTATTGGCGAATGGCATAACAATGGGATGTTTTCAGGAAGTTAGCTGCATTATTTCAAAAAAACAGTACGTAATACTACTAAATCACCGGTATTTCATGAAGCCGCCAGATTCAGCAATAGTGCTCTTGCAACGCTATAATCGTTTTATACTTTTGTTATGACGAAAGCAACGAACGAAAATCCAGATCCGCTGAATATCCAAATCCAGATTAAGATCCATATCCACGATATCCAAGCATTCCGAGAAAAACAACCGACCGATCCATCCATCCTGAGAAAAACCAGTCATCCAAGTCCGATGAGACCGCTTTCACTGGCTCAACAAAATCCAGCATCCGAAGGGAACCAAATTCCCGTTGATCCGTATCCTCTTGAAGACCAGAAATTTGTACCTATTGAATGACTTGTTTGTGTTAGTTCTGAACCGTACAAAAAATTTAGGGCACCGAAAGGTGCCCATTTTTTTTGCCTGTCATTTCGGGATGTACCTAAGTGTTTTCGTGGGTGGGTTTCGGCGATAACGCAGGAAGAGGATGATCATGTTAAGCTGCTCATTGGAAATTTTGCGCATCACCGCATGGGCGGCTGGGTTAAGCAGCGCTTCGCGCGAATAAAAGTCGATCTGGTATTCAGTGAAATTGGGCACGTCGAGGTGCCCCTTGGCATAGATGCCATGGCATTCAGTACAGTTTATCTTATACAATACCTTGCCTTTTTTGAACCGTTGCGCCAGGTCGGGTTGCACCGATTGCGGAATATCGGGCGGAAACGCGTATTCGGTTTTACAAGCGGTAAACCAGGCCAGCGTTATAAAAACAAGTACCGTCAGGACAATATATCTGCGCATGCTGATCGCTTTCTGCTGTATTAATAATCACCGCCCGGTTTACGCTGGTTCAGCGTTTTACGCGAAGAGGCGGGCAGGCTCGAGGGTTGCCGTATGGCGGGAACCCTTTCGTCGAGCGAACGCATAAATGTAAGCAGGGATTGTATTTCGCCGGCGGTCAAATGCAGCGAATCGGCTGCCAGGGTTTGCGACGGCACCGTTAATCCGCGCCCTGCGCCGCCACCCTTGTCATAAAAGTCGATCACTTCTTCCATTGTTTTCATAATACCGTTGTGCATATAGGGTGCGGTAAAGCTGCTGTTGCGCACCGTCGGCGTCCGGAAGGCATTCATCATCTCCGCTACGGGATGCACCTTATACCGGCCGCTGTCGCGGCTCAACTGCGCATAACGCATGTCTTCCGGAACACCCAGCACTTCGAACTCCGAATTGACATAAGGCGGCTTTATGCCGTTGAACTGGGGTATGAAGTGGCAACTGGCGCAATTGGCCTTTCCCATAAATACATTGAACCCTTTTATAACGCCGGTATCCGGTTCGACGCCCTGGTTCATGGCGTCGTCAAAGGGGGAATAAGCAACACTGTAGTCGTGCAGGTAGATCGAAATAACAGAAGAAATATGCTCGATGGTAGGTCTTTTTTCTTCCGGGGTATATTTCATCCATTGCCGGAAAGCATCTTTATAGGTGTTGCAGCTCATTACACGGGCAACGATCTCCTTTATATCGCCGTTCATCTCGATGGGATTGGCCATCACCGTTCTTGCCTGCTCCTGCAAGGTGAGGTGTTTGCCGTCTTGCATCAGCAGGTGGTTGTGCAGCACATTGAGCAACGATGGGGCGTTCCGCTCATGCGGGCTTTTGCGGTCTGTCAGCAGGCTGGTGGGCCGGGTGGTATCGGTGAAAGCCATATCGGGGCGATGGCAGCTTGCACAACTGCGCAGCAGGTTACCCGACAGAATCGGGTCGTTGAACAGCAGTTCGCCGGTATTACGCATTTCCCGCAGCACCTGCGGGTCGTCTACGAATGAATAAATACCCTTCCAGTCCTGCCCGTTGAACAGTTGCTTATCGAACAGCGAATTAACGCTGTCGCTCAGCGTATAATCCACCATACTGGTGCTGTAAAAACCGTAGCGGCGTATCATCTCCTGGTTCAGGCGAAAGAGAAGATTCACATGGTCTCTGATAAAATGAAAATGATCAAACTGCTCGTAATCGTCGGACTGTTCGTCTGCAAATTGCAAGGTTTTCGCATAAGCATCCCTGTAAGCAACGCTCAGCGGCGAGCCGGCAAAGCTCTCGTCGTGCCAGTCGTAAATGCGTTGCACGGCATGCATCATGTCGCGCAGTTCGGTTACCAGGTATGCTTTATCGGGACACTCGAAGCCGGAGGTATAGATGGCGGCGAGATTAAGTATATAGAGCCTGTTGGCAAAGAAGAAATGTTCGGGGCGGAGGATTTGCCGGGTATTGGAGTCGGCATAAAATGACTGGGTAGCGGCGATGGACGATGTCAGGTAACGGAGCACCGTATCTTTTTCGGGCGGAGTGGTTTCGGAGAGTGCGATCTGGGCCAGGCTGATGCCGCCACCCAGGCGCATATAGGGCTTTTCGAATTTTTCGAATACCTCGGTTTCCCATTCGATGGGTAGCTGCCCGTTGATGCCGAGGTATTGTACCGGGTCGAGGTAACGCAACCAGAAATCGCCTGCTTTTAGCAAGCGCCTGGACGCCCTGACCGAATCCAGCAGTGTTTGCCGCGCGGCCTCCCGGGAAAAGTCGGTTGCTTGCGCCAGCCGGTAAAGGGATTGCTGGCTGGCTTCGAGCCGGTGCACGAAATCGAAATAACCTTTTTGATAGGTTGTTTCAAATCTGAATGCAAAAGAGATAAGCACGAACGCCAGCAGTACAAAAAAGACCGCCCGTTTCATAGTGCATAGTAACGAAATTTTCGGCTACTATCGTATAACCAGTGTTTTCACATTAACGAATTCACGTATTCCTGCCAACGACAGTTCCCGCCCATATCCTGATTTTTTGATGCCGCCAAAGGGCAGCCTGGGGTCAGACTTCACCATACTGTTAACGAATACCGCGCCCGCAGCAAGCTGGCTGGCAAAATGCAGGGCACGATCGGTGTCTTTCGACCATACACTGCCGCCGAGGCCAAAACGCGACTGGTTGGCAAGCTGGAGCGCCCCGGCTTCATCGGCAGCCGGGGTAACGGCCATGAGCGGGCCAAAAGTTTCCTCATCGAAAGCTGCCATACCCGGCTGCACGCCGGTCAGCAGCATGGGCGATACCCGGCAGCCGTCGAAGTCGCCGCCCTGCACCAGTGCTGCACCGGCGGCAACCGATCTCTCCAACTGCCCCCGCAGGCTGTCGGCCAGGTCGGGGCGGGCCAGCGGACCCATATCCGTTTCGGGCTGCAGCGGGTCGCCTTGCTTAACAGCACGCATATACCCAAGCGCCTGTTCGATGAACGCCTCATAAACATCGCGCAGCACGATAAATCTTTTCGCCGCAATGCATGAT
>JAKPBL010000117.1 GCA_029778965.1 Bacteroidota bacterium | reverse complement strand
ATGAAACGCATTGACCTTTCCTTTTCGTCAATACTTATCGAGGCTGGTATCTAAGCTGCACTGGAAAGAAATGCTTGCCCTGCTCTTTATTTTGCTCGGTATTTATTTCTTTCGGCACGAACGGGAAGAGCTGAGAGCGCTTTCTCCTTACCTGCGCGCGGCCGATCCGTTCTGGATGGGCATCGGGTTACTGGTAACCGGCCTGTATATTTTTTTGCAATCCGCCCTGTTCGTATACAGCTTCCGGGCCATCGGCGCGCGGCTTCACTGGCCCGCCGCGGTACAGCTTTTCCTGAAACGAAATTTCATCAGCACCTTCCTGCCAGGCGGCGGCATCGCCGCTTTCGCCTATCTGCCGGCCATGCTGCGCAAAGAACAACTGGAAAAGCACAGCATTTACCAGGGCGCCGGCGTACAGGGATTCATCGGCATATTGTCGCTGGTGCTGGTAGGCATACCTGTTATCGCCTACAGCCTGGTGCACCAAGGCTCAGCCGGCGGCGCGCTGCCGGCACTGGCCACCGCCATCGGCCTGTTGTTATTGCTGGTGTTCGCTTTCCGTTCTTTCACGCAACGCCGCTGGCTGTATAAGATACTCTTGCGTTATTTTCCGAAATGGGAGCATGATATGGAGACGCTGTTCACGATGAATATGTCGTACCGCAGTTTCAGCCTCGCCACCTTGTCGTCGGTCGGCATCGAGTTCACCGGGATCATTCACCTCCTTCTTGCCATGAAAGCCGCGGGCGAGCCGGCGCTGGCAGAAGCAGCGCTTATGGGATATGTGGTCTCTACGCTTTTCCTGCTCATCTCTCCTTTCCTGCGGGGACTTGGCGCGGTGGAATTGTCGCTCGCCTATATCCTCAGCCGCTATGGCTACAACAGCATGGCCGCGCTGGAGATCACGCTGCTGTACCGGTTGTTTGAATTCTGGCTGCCGCTGCTCGCCGGGCTGCTCGCATGGGCCTGGAAAGGGAAAAGCCTGTTTCTTCGCATACTCCCGCCCACGCTGATCTTCCTGCTGGGCGCGGTGAATATTTTCTCGGTGCTTACACCGCCCGTTACCGCCCGGATGCATTTGCTGCGCGAATACCTTCCGCGCGAATCCATCCATGCGTCTAACTGGAGCGTAATACTGATCGGGCTGGTACTGATCGTGAATGCCGCTTACCTGTTCCGCGGGCTGCGGTCGGCCTGGTGGATCGCCATTGTATTTACCACGCTGTCGCTCTTCGGTCATATCGCCAAAGGGCTCGACTACGAAGAAGCCATCCTTTCGTTTTCCATCCTGGGCATACTCGTCGCCACGCGTCGGCAGTACAGGCAGCACAGCAGCATCCGTTTCATGCGGCTCGGCGTCATTACGGCGCTGTCGGCTTTCCTGATCGTGCTGGTGTTCGGCACCATCGGGTTTTATCATCTCGACAAAAGGATCTTTGGATTCGATTTTGGCTGGAAAGAAGCCGCCGGTCATGCGTTGAACCAGTTCCTGCTGATCGACGACGATATGCTGAAACCTGTCAACCGCTTCGGGTACGATTTCCTGACCTCGCTTAAAGTGCTGGCCAGCGGCGCCTGGCTGTTCCTTTTCTATACATTGATCCGGCCTTATTTTTTGCATACGACACCCACCAGCTCCGACCAGGAAAAAGCCCTCTACCTGCTCAGCCAATATGGAAATTCGCCGGTTGATTATTTCAAAGCAGATACAGACAAAAGGTTTTTCTTTCCCGAAGGGCTCGATGCCTTCATCGCTTTCAAAACCGCCCGCGGCTTCGCGGTGGTGCTCGATGAGCCGGTGTGCGAAGAGAAAGACAAGATTCCCGCCATCGATGCGTTTGAAGCGCAATGTAAAAAATGGGGACTGAAGCCTGCGTACTACCGCATCGATGAAGATGCCTGGTATTATTTCGAACACCGGAAAAAGAAAAAGCTGCTGATCGGCCAGGAGGCGATCTTGTCGCTGGATCTTTTTACACTGGAAGGAAAACAGAACAAGTCGCTGCGTAACGGACTGAACAGCCTGCAGAAAAAAGGCTACCAGGTGTCGGCCGTCCAGGCGCCGCTTCACCCCGATTTTGTGGCGGCACTGCAACTGGTTTCGAACGAATGGCTGTCGGCCTACGACAAATCGGAAATACGTTTTTCGCAAGGCGTGTTCGATCCCGCAACTATCGAGCAGCAGCACATCATCTGCCTGCGCGATGCAGCGGGCCGGGTGCAGGCTTTCCTGAACCTGGTGCCCGATTATGCGCCCGGCGAATGTACGTACGACCTTATCCGCAAAACGGCCGATGCGCCCGGCGGCAGCATGGACGCATTGCTGGTTGAGCTGATCCGCTATGCGAAAGAAAAAGGATTCTCTTACCTGAACCTGGGGCTGGTTCCGATGTCGGGTATCGGTCAGCCCGACAGCACGGCCGAACGCGTAGTGAAATATGCCTACGAGAAGATCAAACGATTCAGGCATTACCAGGGCTTGCGCGAGTTCAAAGAAAAATACGCCCATACCTGGCAGAACAAATACCTGGTATATGAAAATGATTTCGACCTGCTGCAGTTACCGGCGGCACTGAACAGGGTGATGCAGGACCAGGCGTCTTAACCCTCTCAGCTCCACCGACGAAGGTTTTCCCTGAATTGTGCCGGTGTGATGCCGGTCTGTTTTTTAAAAAACACGCCAAACTGCGTAGGGTCGCGAAAAGCCATTTTATACGATATCTCTTTAACGCTGAGGTGCGTGCTGCGCAGCAGGTTCTTGGCTTCGGCCAGTGATTTTTCCTGGATCAGGTGCAGGGCGTTGTGGCCGCTGAATCTTTTCACCGCGCTGTTGAGCGAATGGGTGTTCACTTCGAGTGTTTCCGCATAATAAGCCAGGTGCCTGAACTCTTCCTGCGGCGCTTGAAAATTCAGTTTCTCCAGCAGGTTGCGAAACCGTACATACAGCGATTTGTCTGCCTGCTTCACCTGCATTTGCAGTTCGGGTTGCTGGCGGCTGTATTTATTGAACAACCGTCTTAACGACAGCAGCAAAAGATGCATTTGTTTGGCCAGCATTGTGCTGTTTTCGTTTTCGCCGGCATGACCGGCCATCGTTTCAAAAATGCCTATGCAGGTGGTGAGCGCAACCGATTCTATTTTAAGCGGGATGGGCCGCGGCACCTGCAGGAAAGGAAGATCGAGTATGTCTTTCGCTATGCGCGGATGAGTGCGGGCGAAATCTTCACTGAAGATCACCTGCCAGCCTTTTCTCCCTTCTTCAGGCGCCCCCAACCACGACGGCGCCTGGTAGGTGGATTTGAACAGGAGATAAGGTTCGTCGCCGAGATCAAGCTGCACAACATATAATTTTAGCTTGAATACATCTTTTCCCGGCAGCAGCGAAAGGTCGCCTTCGTCTTCCAGCCGGCTGATGTGAAAATGAAGATTGGACGTAGTGGTTTTTCCCCATAATCTGTATAGATCGGCGATATTAATAATTTGAAACACTTTAAGAAGTTTTAGGTAAGATTTATCTTTCTAAGATCGGTAATAATATCGCTCCAAACATCAGTATTTGTACGGTGAAAGGCAAATTACCCGTCTATTTTACCGGTAAAAAAGGTGATAATGACACAAAAAACTTTAAAAAGTGACGCTGTCTGGTTCGAAGTGATACTACCCAAACACCTCAGGTTGCTTTTTACCCAATCACCACAGGGTGGTTATGACCCGGATTCAGAGGATCAATCCATCTGACCGGGGGGTAGCGTGCTGCGGTCTAGCGGGCCCTACCATTTCATTCTTACATGTAATTCGAGAAAGCCTTTTTCTATAAAAAAACAGAACTGCCTTTCTGCAGGCGATTATATTCTTGAGATAATCGTAAGAATCAACGGCAAGGCACCTAACCTTTTCTAGTCTGCTTTGGTATTCTGAATGAAATATTTGCAGAAAAAGATATCAAAGGGGCAGTGTGATTACGAAGCTTATCATATGGAAAATGACCCCTTCACCGTCAATAAACCTAAGGTTTACTACATCCATTCCAAGCAAATGAATGATAATGCCAGGGAGAAGCAACATGCTCCAAGCAAACCGCTGGTGTCTTTCACTCGCCATGGTCAGAAACCACTTTTATGCCTGTAGTCGTTCGGCCTGTACTTTGGAGGCGGTCACTATTCAATCTGACTAGGGAGAACAGAATCGTTAAACCCCAAAACCAACCGTTAAACGATATGGTTGATGGATTGTATTTATACGCCATATCAATCGGTTATTGGTATCGGGTTGATTGCCAACCGGAATTTAGAGATTTTTATGCACAGTAGGAGTCGCCCCGAAATCAGTCTGAACGGAGAATATAAGGCTCTGTTTGCCACGGAAGTGGTTGCAACGAAGTCACGCGGTGCGAATATTTTATGCATCGTATTGAACTTAGCCATACATTCAAAAGAATGACAGGCTCCTTAAAACACGACGGAGAAGTGGCCTCAAAATCACCTAGTTCGCGGGCCATCAACTTCCATGTAAGCAACACCTAAATGGTTCTCCACAATTTTCGATACGCCGGCATGCGCAAAAGTGTGCATAAAGGCGTGGTGTGCAGTGAGAATTAAGTCTTGAAGAAGGTTGTCAGATTCCATTTCTACTATCGCCAACCCTGTCCTCATACATGCCTCACGAGAGATATGCCGGGCATGTGATTTTTGGGCATTATGATCACCGAACACAGATAAAATTGAAGCAGTCATTGCATTATTCCTAGAACACATATTTCGCATCAGCCACTCTTCCGCAAGCTTATTTGACCAATCAATTGCATGCTTGCAAGAGTTTAATAATGTCGGATGGTACTTTCCAATAATCACCTGCCATAATGGCGCTGACATGGGGTTTGCTGTAACTTCCGACACTGCTTGCTGAAATTCATCAATAATACCTTGACAAGGAACACCGCCCATCTGGGGATCAATCGGTCCAAGATTAGATTGTTTTCCCATCATGATCTCTTTGCACGAAAGAGCAATAAGCGTTCCTGCAGACATCGAGATTTGCGGTACTATAGCACGAATGTCATTTCCAAACATCGAATATAAGTAATCAACAATGCTTTCTGTCGCCGCCAAGTCTCCACCTGGTGTATGAATTATAAGGTCTAAACCGAGTTTACGGTCTAGTTTGTGGATGTTACACATAAAAGCATTCTTATCCCTATCATTCACCTGGGCATCGTTCATATTTCTACCCTGTAGCCAACCAGAATAATATGCAATGACATTTCTACCCGTATGATTGTGGATAGCAGTCACATATTTCCTTCTAATAGTATCTAGGGCCTGGGGGTTGCCGCTATTTGCTTCGGTTTGGATTTCTTCTAAAACCTCTTTCCAATTAGGCATTTAATTCGTTAACGGTGATAGAAGTTTGAGAGGTTGTTTTCCCACTGCTAAAATCAGAGTACAGTGAAAACTTGGTAAAATAATCACCGTTACGGTTCCACTCTGTAAAATGAAGTTTTGGAAATTGATTGCCGGCCTGGAAGATTTTCTCAAAACCTTGTTGAAAATCTGTCAAAGCATTCACTTGATCCGTTTTTTCAGTGCTCATGGTTTGAAGTTTAGTTCAAAGGTGGGTTGTCAACGGATTAAGGATTAGATATACAAGTAATACCATTGAAATATATATAAATAATACGAATTCTGCAAAACAATAGCATATAGATATCAAAAAATACACCAGCGACAAACGATCTACGTTTTTTCCCGCATCCTAGAAATATAAAAAACACCAAAACCCAAAACTGTAACGAATTTCAACATTTCCCTGGCGGAGAGTGCGGGATTCGAACCCGCGATACCCTTTAGGAGTATACACACTTTCCAGGCGTGCTCCTTCAACCACTCGGATAACTCTCCGTATAATCAATCACTACCGGCTCTTCGCCGGGGTCGCAAAGATAGCTTTTATCCTCCTTCTGTCAGCTCGCCCCGTAAAGAAGTTTCCATCAGCATTCGCAGCCGCTTGCGGGAATGTTTTTGCGCCAGCAGAAACATCAGCTTGGTCAGGGCCGCTTCAAAAGTGAGGTCGTGCCCGCTCCATACACCTATCTGCTGTAACTGTGCGCTGGTCTCGTAACGGCCCAACTCTACCGCCCCCCCGTCGCACTGGGTGATATCGACGATTACCAGTCCGCGGGTTATAGCCGCTGCCAGGGCGCTGATGAACCAGGGCTCGGTACTGGCATTGCCGCTGCCGAAGGTTTCGAGGATCACCGCCCGGCAGCCAGGTGTGCCAAGAATGGCTTCCACGGTATGCCGGTTGATACCGGGAAACATTTTAAGCACCGCCACCTGGTTGTCGAGCTGCCGGTGTACTTTCAACGGCGCATCCGGCAAACGCGCAATCGCCTCCCGCCGGTATTTTATACTGATACCTGCCTCTGCCAGCGGCGGGTAATTCATGGAATAGAATGCCTCGAATTTTTCGGCGTTGTACTTTTTGGAACGGTTGCCCCTGAACAACTGGTAATCAAAATAAATACAGACCTCGGGCACCAGGGCCTTGCCGCCCTTACGGGCCGCGGCGATTTCCAGGGCTGTAATGATGTTCTCCCGTGCGTCGGTCCTGATCTCGCCGATAGGCAATTGTGAACCTGTCAGTATCACCGGTTTCGCCAAATTCTCGAGCAGAAAACTCAGGGCAGACGCGGTAAAGGCCATGGTGTCGGAGCCATGCAGTATCACAAACCCGTCATATGTCTCGTATTTACTGCCGATGATGGCGGCCAGCTCCACCCAGATGGCCGGTTGCATATTCGACGAATCGAGCGGCGGGTTAAAAGCATGCACTTCTATCTCAAAACCCAGGCGAACGATCTCGGGGATATTATCCCTTATCTCGCGGAAGCCAATAGGCTTCAGCGCACCCGAGCCGGTATCTACCACCATCCCGACGGTGCCGCCGGTATAGATGATCAATATGCGGGTGGTTTTACGGCGACGGCTATTCATGGAAGGCCTTTTTAAAAACGGTCCGCGCATTGGCACTGGTAATGGCAGCAATCTCTTCCACGGAACAGCCGAAAATATCGGCCAGCTTACCGGCAATAGGCACCAGCCAGGCCGGCTCGTTCCTTTTTCCCCGGTAAGGCACCGGAGCCAGGTAGGGCGCATCGGTTTCGAGTACCAGCCGACCGGTGCCGAGC
>JAKPBL010000103.1 GCA_029778965.1 Bacteroidota bacterium | reverse complement strand
ACCACCTCTGACATGAACTCGGCTGTTCGATTCAAGGAAGTTGACTCCGGCAATGATACCGAAACCATATACCGTCCCTGATCTTCATCAGGAACAAAGGAACTGGGAACAAAGGAAAATAATACCCCCAGCATGCCGATCAGCCCCGCCAGCAGCATAATGCACAAGCGCGCCCGCGGAATAATCCCGCCCAGACGCCGGCCATAACCTTCTGTCTTACGTTCAAACCATTCATTAAAAGCTTCAAAAAACCGGCCCAATCTTCCTTGATGCGCCTGGGGATCATGGGGTTTTAAAAGCAGCGTACACAAGGCCGGCGTCAGCGAGAGGGCGACAATCGCCGACAACGCCATGGACACCGCAATTGTCAACGCAAATTGCCGATACAAAATCCCCATCATACCGCCAAAAAAAGCTACCGGAATAAATACCGACGCCAGCACGAAGGCAATGGCTACTACCGGACCAGACACTTCGGACATGGCCATTTTCGTAGCCTCGACAGGCGAAAGTCCTTTATATCGCATATGATGTTCCACTGCTTCAATAACAACAATAGCATCGTCAACTACCAGGCCAATAGCCAGTACCATCGCAAACAAAGTAAGCGTATTAATCGTAAACCCAAGCAACACAAAAGCCCCAAAGGTACCAATTAACGATACTGGAATAGCCAGCATGGGAATCAAAGTCGCCCGCCAGCTCTGCAAGAAGAGAAACACTACCAATACCACCAGGAACATGGCTTCGGCAAAGCTTTTGGCCACTTCCGCAATGGACTCATCCACAAAGCGCGTATTGTCCACAACGGTCGTATACTTCATCCCTGCGGGAAAGTCTTGTGCCAAACGATCCAGGGTTGCTTTAACCTCGCCCACCGTTTGCAGCGCATTAGCATCACTGGTCAGCTTAATGGCAAACCCGGCAGCCGGATGGCCGTTCAATTCGCTTGAAAAAGCATATTCTTTACTACCCAGCTCGACCCGGGCAATATCCTTCAGCCGCACAAAAGAACCGTCCCCTTGGGCCCGAACAATGATATTTTCAAATTCTTTGGGGTCGTCCAAACGGCCTTTTACTCTTGTTGAATACTGATGCTCCTGCTTTCCGGCCATAGGCATTTGCCCCAGACTGCCGGATGCGGCCTGTTTGTTTTGATTTTCCACGGCGGTTTTTACTTCCGATGTAGAAATTCCTAGGCGCGCCATTTTTTCGGGCTGCAGCCAAATGCGCATGCTGTAGTCCGCACCAAAAGCCATAATATCGCCTACGCCGGAAATTCGTTTCAGTTCATCGATAATAAAAATACTCCCGTAGTTTTTGAGAAAATTACGATCATATAGATTTTCCTCTGACCACAGGGTAAACACCATCGCCGTGTCCTGCGAAGCCTTACGGGTACTCACCCCTATGTCCTGAACGCTTGCAGGCAGCCCAGGCGTTGCCTCCGAGACACGACTTTGGGTCTGTACCGACGCCATATCTGAGTTTTTTCCTGATTCAAATTGCACAC
>JAKPBL010000102.1 GCA_029778965.1 Bacteroidota bacterium | reverse complement strand
TTCATGCGCTGGTTGATATAGTACAATGAGTCGCCGATGGCTTTCGGCAACAGGTCGGCCGCTTTTTCTCCCACCAGCCGGCCGATAAAGACGAACAGCGGTTTGTCGGGCTGCAGGCCGAACTCGCGGCAGAGCCATTCTTTATTGGCCAGCTTGCCGCTGGCCATGGTGTCGATGTCGAAATGATGTTCGAGGTATTTGTCGGTCGAAGGATCCCATACCTTGGTATCGATCCCATTCAGTATGCCCACGCATTTGCCGCGTTCATATTCGAAAAGTGCTTCGAGCCCATTGCTTTCGATCCGCATTTCTTCGAGATAACTCCAGCTTACGGTGGTCACTTTCCAGGCACAGCGGATGCCCGCCGCCAACGGGTTGATCATATTGTTCCAGTCGAGCATGCCCCATTGCCAGCCATCCCAATGAGGAATATAATTGCTGCGGCTCCAGTCCATCTGCCCCTGGTACTGTGCATTGTGAATGGTCAGCACGGTGGGTATGGAAGCCAGTTGCTGGTAGCTGTAGCAGTATCTGATCATGAAGGGGATCATGGCCGTATGGTGGTCGTGCACATGGATCATATCGGGATGGTGCTTCCAGGAAGCGATCCAGTCGACCACCGCGATCTGGAACGACATAAACCGTTCGGTATCGTCGTTATAGCCATATACTTTTTCGCGGTCGGTAAGCCCGTTGATGTCTATCAGGTAAAGGTCGAACCCCAGCACATTGTTGCTTTCCTTTATAACCGTGTAGTCGAACCAGGTGGCCCCGAGGTACGCGCTCGATTTATGCACTACCTCCCATTTGTTCTCATACAGGAATTTGGTCCTGTACATTGGTAACACCACTTTGGCTATATGCCCTGCGGCGGCCTGGTATTTGGGCAATGCGCCCACCACATCGCCCAGTCCGCCGGCCTTGGCAACGGGGTAACATTCGGCTGAAACATGAATAATCTCCATAGAAACAATTGCCATTCAATATAACAAGAAAAACAATGAGTTGATTGTCAGGCGAAAAAATTTCAAACAAATAAAATTCTGTATTATTTTCACCTACCCTTACGAGGGCTCCATCGTCCTGCGGAACCGTTCACCAAAACCAAATTGATGCTTTTATGGCTCAATCCAAACAGCCCACAAACACGGGGGCCCTTGCCACGCTTGTCATTGTATTCTTCTTCTGGGGATTTATCGCTGCTTCCAACAGTATCTTCATCCCGTTCTGTAAAAGTCATTTCGGCCTCAGCCAGTTCCAGAGCCAGTTGATCGGATCTGCGTTCTATGGCGCCTACTTCGTGGGCTCGTTGCTGTTGTTCATTGTATCGAATGTGCTGGGGTATGATATACTGAACCGCATCGGTTTCAAGAAAGGGATCATTTACGGATTATTGATATCGGTCGTGGGTGCGTTGCTGATCGTTCCTTCGGCGCATGCGAATTCCTTTCCTGCGATCCTTGCTTCCTTTTTCGTGGTGGCGTTGGGCTTTTCGCTGCAGCAAACCGCTGCGCAGCCTTTTGCCATCAGCCTCGGTGACCCAGCTACGGGCTCGCACCGGCTGAGCCTGGCGGGCGGGGTGAACTCATTGGGAACCACCCTGGGGCCCATCATCGTAAGCCTGTTCCTGTTCGGCACCGTAGGTGGTGAGCACAAGGAGCCGACGGTAACCAATATCAGCAACCTGTATTACATCGTTGCCGGTTTTTTTGCGGCCGTGGCCCTTTTCTTCAGCTTTTCCAAGCTGCCCGACGGCAAGAACGACGAGAAGTTCGAGAAAGCCAGCAAAGCCTCGCAATCGCTTTTAGTAATGACCGGGCTGATCGGCGCCATCATTGTAGTGGGACAACTGACCAATATAAGCAAGGTAACCCTGCTGCTGATGACGCTGGTGATCGTAGTAGGCATCCTGTTCTATTCTAACGGCCAGGCAAAAACGAAAGCCGAAGGCTGGGGCGCCATGCGCTACCCGCAACTGATCTACGGCATGCTCGGCATATTCGTATATGTAGGTGCGGAAGTGACCATCGACAACAATTTCGGCGCCCTGCTGATGCAGCCCGACTACCTGACGGCGGCGGGCTTGCAGGAGCACGAGATCTCCAAATACATTTCTTTGTACTGGGGCAGCCTGATGATCGGGCGGTGGACCGGCGCCATCGGCGCTTTCGAGATGTCGCCCGGCACCAAGAAGATCGCCACCTTTGTGGTGCCCTTTATCGCCTTTGCGGTGATTCTCGAGGTAAACCATGCCTACGGCAATGACGTGAGCGATCTGTATGCCTATGCGATCGTGGTGATGATAGGTATTATGGCCTTTCTTTTCGGACAGGAAAAGCCGGTTAAGACCCTGCTGACCGTGGCCACCCTGGGCGCCATTTTCATGCTGATCGGCGTATTCAGCAAAGGCCTGCTGAGCGTGTATGCCTTTATGGCCGGCGGACTTTGCTGTTCGGTAATGTGGCCCAGCATATTTGCGCTCGGGGTAGCGGGATTGGGTAAATACACCAGCCAGGGATCGGCTTTCCTGATCATGATGATCCTGGGCGGCGCGGTGATACCGCCATTGCAGGGTTCGCTCGGCGATATGAGCGCGGTCGGCATACACCATTCTTACCTGCTGGCGGCGGCTTGTTTTGCCTTCCTCGCTTATCTTGCGTTGAAACTGAAAAGCGTACTGGTATCGCAGGGCCTTGATTTCGACAGCCAGGTGTCTGGCGGCCATTAAAACCTTATATTACAGCATTGTTACTGTTATGAGCAAAATACCCATGGAATACGCCATCGGCGTTGATATCGGCGGCACCAACACCAAGTGTGGCGTCGTGAACCGTCGCGGTGAAGTACTTCAATACGAGCAGCTTTCCACGCCCGAATACGAATCGGCCGAATTGTTCGTGGACGCCCTTTGCGTGCGGCTGAACCTGATGATTGAAAAGGTCGGCGGACTGGAGCATATCAAGGGCATAGGCATTGGTGCGCCCAACGGCAACTATTATACCGGTACGATTGAATATGCGCCCAACCTGCGCTGGGACGGGGTGATCCCGCTGGCCGATATGGTATCGGCCAAAACCGGGTTGCCGACAGCGCTTACCAACGACGCCAATGCCGCCGCCGTGGGTGAAATGCAATACGGTGCTGCCCGCGGTATGCGCGACTTTATCACCATTACCCTGGGCACCGGCGTGGGCAGCGGCATCGTTGCCAACGGCCAGCTTATATACGGGCACGACGGCTTTGCCGGCGAGCTGGGACATACGATCATACGGCCCGGCGGCCGCCCCCACTGGTCTACCGCCGTTGCAGGTTCGCTCGAAGCCTATGCGTCGGCGACGGGCGTGGTACTGACGGCGCGTGAAATGCTGGCCGAGAACCCCGGTAAGGAAAGCCTGCTGCGCAAATACAATCCCGACGAAATCACCAGCAAGCAGGTATTCGAATGCGCTATGCTGGGCGATGCCATTTCGCAGGAAGTGTACCGGTTTACCGGGCAGATACTCGGTGAGTCGCTCGCGAATTTTGTGATGTTCTCTTCGCCCGAAGCGATCATCCTGTTCGGCGGACTGATCAAGGCGGGCAAGCTCATCTTCGATCCCA
>JAKPBL010000075.1 GCA_029778965.1 Bacteroidota bacterium | reverse complement strand
GTTTCAAACCAGCGATCTGGCGAAACTGGCCCTATTCATGTACGTTAGTCGTATGCTTAGCCGGAAACAGGACCAGATCAAGGATTTTAAAACAGGATTCCTGCCGCTGATCATCCCGGTGCTGGTGATCTGCCTGCTTATCGCACCCGCCAACCTGTCGACTGCCCTGCTTACTGGCGCTACCAGCCTGATGCTTTTGTTCATAGGCCGCGTACAGGTGAAGCACCTCGCGCTGGTAGGGCTGCTGGCATTGGTGCCGATACTTTTCCTGATTGGCGCAGCCGTAGTGCAACACAACAGCGGCAACGGGGTAAAACCCAAAACAGACGGGAAATCGAAGCTGACGGCCCGCTACACCACCTGGGTGAACAGGGTCGAGAACTTTATGTACGGCGGTGGAACCGACGGCGACGACGACGATAATTACCAGGTGAACCAGGCCAAGATCGCTATTGCCAAAGGCGGATTTTTTGGTCTCGGTCCCGGTAACAGCGAACAGCGGAATTTCCTGCCGCATCCCTATTCAGATTTCATATACGCCATCATTATCGAAGAATACGGCATCATCGGTGGTGCGGTGGTACTGCTGGTGTACCTGGTCTTCCTGTTCAGGAGCATCCAGCTATTCAGAAAGTGCCCTTATGCTTTTGGCGCTTTCCTGGCGCTGGCGCTCAGCTTTACGCTGGTGATACAGGCCATGGCGAATATGGCGGTGAATGTGAACCTGTTCCCGGTGACCGGCGTAACCCTGCCCCTGGTGAGCATGGGTGGCAGCTCCTTTTTATTCACCTGCGTGGCCATCGGCATTATACTGAGCGTATCGAGATATGTGGAGAAAATGGAAAGTAAAAAACAGGCTGGAGAACCGGAGGTAATGGCATGAGCAATCGAAGAGTGATCATAGCAGGCGGCGGTACCGGCGGGCATATATTCCCCGCCATCGCTATTGCGAATGCACTGAAGGAGCTTGACCCGCAGGCAGAGATATTGTTCGTGGGGGCGAAAGGAAAAATGGAGATGGAAAAAGTGCCGCAGGCGGGTTATACTATCGAGGGGCTGGACATAGCGGGTTTCAACAGGAGTTCTTTGCTTAAGAATATAGGGCTGCCTTTCAAGCTGATCAGAAGCTTCTTCCAGGTGCGCCGCATTTTTGGGGCATTTAAGCCGACGGCGGTGGTAGGTGTGGGCGGTTATTCCAGCTTCCCGGTGTTACGGCTGGCGCAACAAAAAGGAATTCCCAGCTTTTTGCATGAATCCAATTCGTTTGCCGGCCGCGCTAACCAGATGCTGGGAAAAAAAGCAACCCGCGTTTTTGTGGCGACCGATGGTATGGAAAGATTTTTTCCCGCGGAAAAAATCCTGGTAACAGGCAATCCCGTACGCAAATCGATTGTGGCTGCCCAAACCGGCAGGGACGAAGCGATCAGGCAGTTCGGGCTGCAGCCGGGTAAAACCACCATATTGTCGGTAGGCGGCAGCCTGGGCGCGCGAAGCATTAACCAGGCCGTGGAGGCAGGGCTCGACCGGCTGCACAACGAAGGGTTGCAACTGATCTGGCAGGTAGGGAAGAACAACCTTGATGCAGCGAAGAAAACAGCCTT
>JAKPBL010000066.1 GCA_029778965.1 Bacteroidota bacterium | reverse complement strand
CCCACGAATATCAAATGCCCGCATTGCAGCCACGAATTTCCGCTGGAAGACGCGCTGAACGACGAGCTCAAAGAAGCGATCGAAAAGGAGAAGAACGATCTGCGCCAGCAGATGGTTGACTATAAAAAAACAAAAGACGAAGAGCTGAAGCGTAAAGACACTGAATTCCAGTTAAAACTGCGGGAAGAGCTGAAAAAGCAGCAGGAAGAAACCGAAACCGCTATCCGCAAAGCCACCCAGGCCGATTTCGAAACCCGCCTGCTTTCATTGCAGGAAGCCAACCGCGACCACGAAGAGAAGCTGAAACAGGCCCGCCAGAAAGAGCTGGAATACCTGCGCCGCGAGCAGGAGCTCAAAAACCGGGAAGCCGAATTGGACATAGAGCTGCAGAAAAAACTGCAGACCGAACGGGCCAAGCTGTCGGATGAATTGCGCCAAATAGAAGAACAGAAACTGGCCGTGAAAGAAACGGAATACCAGTTGCAGCTAAAAGAACTCAAAAAACAGCTCGACGACCAGAAGGCGCTCGCCGAAGAAATGCGCCGCAAAGCCGAACAGGGCAGCACACAATTGCAGGGAGAGATCCAGGAACTGGCCCTGGAAGAAATGCTGCGCGCCGCCTTTCCGTTCGACCTGGTGGCGGAAGTGGGCAAGGGCGTGCGGGGTGCCGACAGCATTCTCACGGTTCGCAATCAACTGGGGCAGGAATGCGGCCGCATTATATTCGAAAGCAAAAGAGCCAAGAACTTCTCCAAAGACTGGGTGGAAAAACTCAAAGCCGACATGCGCAGCCAGGGCGCCGACCTCGCGGTGCTGGTTACCCAAACCATGCCCGACGACCTGCCGCAGTTCGGTGAAAAGGAAGGTATATGGATCTGCAATTTCAGCGAAGTACGCGCCCTGGTGCAGGTGCTCCGCGACAGCATTCTCAAAATCTACAATGCCGGCCGCAGCCAGGAAAACAAGGGCGATAAAATGCACATGCTCTACGACTACCTCACGGGTCACGAGTTCAGCGAGCAATGGAAAGCCATCCGCGAAGGCTTCCTGGCCATGCGCATCTCCATCCAGAAAGAACGCGACGCCATGGAAAAGCTCTGGAAAACCCGCGAAAAACAATTGGAAAAAGTATTGTTGAATGCCGCCCATGTACGCGGCAGCATCGAAGGCATTGCCGGCAGCGATACGATCAGTATGCCGCTGCTGGATATCGATGAAGACGATGCATAAATAAAAAAGTCCCGCGCAAAGCGGGACCAATTTTTTACCGGGACGATCTGTTTTGGTTTTCGTAGATGGATTTCGTTGATTCTGCTGTTTCTACAGGGCTGATTCATAAACAAAGGCTGAATTTCGCAGGATATGGATGGTGCCCGGATTTTGGATGGTCAGTTTTCAGGGGATTGGATCAGTGGCTTATCTGGATTTCATCTCAAAGGCGTTCACTGGATACGGATCGATTACAACACAAAGATGCCATATATCGCGGGCCGGATAGAATTTCTTCGATCATCATTGTCATTTCTTCGATTTTCGGTAACATTGGCCCGATGACCTTCGACCAATTCAACGGCAGCCTTGGGCAGAACGAGCCGCCGGCTACCCTTAATGTGTGGCAGCAATCGCTCTGGTATGCCGCTACCGGCAACTGGAATAAAGCCCATGAGCTGATCCAGGACCTGCCCGACCGGGTTTCGGCGCATATCCATGCCTACCTTCATCGTGTGGAAGGCGACCAGTGGAATGCCGATTACTGGTACCGGCGCGCGGAACAAAAACGCCCCCGCCAGTCATTGCAGGAAGAATGGGAAACGCTCGTAAAGAGCCTCTTGTAGGTGGTTTCCCAGCCCCTATAGCCGGCGTGGGCCCTTTTCCTTTACGATCAGGGAAAGCTCCTGCCCTACCTGCCCGGCCACCGAGGTATTTTCTTTGGCGCGCCTGAACAGATAGGTCAAGCCAGTTCCTGCCTGTCGAGCCTACCAAACAGGCTCCCCAAGACTTGTCCTCCACCGCCGGGAGATTACTTCGTGCCGCCTCAGCATATTCAAAAGAGGGTTTC
>JAKPBL010000049.1 GCA_029778965.1 Bacteroidota bacterium | reverse complement strand
ACCACGAGCGACAAGAGCAAATTCATTCCCATCAGCGAAGAAAGCCTGAAGCAGAACCACTACCAGGGCGCCAAAGATGTGCTCACCATGTATTATGCGTCGCATCCCGACTCGGAGCTGCTGACGGGCAAAGGACTGGTAATCGGCGGCAGCCACCAGGTAAGCCAGTTTGCCGAAGCCGTCAGCTACGGCGACCTCAGCGCGGTGCTGCTGCAGAACTCGCCTTTCTGGGGGCACTGGATACGCACCCCCGACCTGTCGATTGCCCTGATGGATGAATGGGAGCAAAAGCTGGAGCAGCTTGCCCTCAATACCATTCCCGAAATCGTAACCTCCATTTCAGGCGTACCGACCTGGACGCTGGTGCTGATGAAGCGCATACTCGAAATGACCGGCCGGTCATGCATAGCCGACGTATGGCCGCAACTGGAACTGTATATACATGGCGGCGTTTCGTTCACCCCTTACCGTGAGCAGTTCAGGCAACTGATGGGCAAAGACATCAATTACCTGGAAATGTACAATGCCAGCGAGGGATTTTTCGCTGCGCAGGACCATCCCGATGCCGACGGCATGCTGCTGTTCACCCACCACGGCATCTTCTACGAGTTCATGCCGGTGGAAGAATACGGCAAGCCCTTTCCCTATACGGTAGGACTTAACAAAGTGGAGCCGGGTAAAAATTACGCCCTGGTGATCAGCACTACGGGCGGGCTATGGCGCTATATCGTCGGCGACACCATACAGTTTACCTCAATGCAGCCCTACCGCATCAGGGTGAGCGGGCGGCTCAAACACTACATCAATGCCTTTGGTGAAGAAGTGATCGTTGACAATACCGACCGCGCCGTTGCCATTGCCTGCGAACGAACCGGCGCCGCCGTTAACGATTACACGGCCGCACCGGTTTATTTTTCCGCCGAGGGGAACGGCGCCCACGAATGGCTGATAGAGTTTGAAAAGCGGCCGGCCGATATCGCGCATTTCGCCTACGAACTCGATACCGCCCTGAAAAACCTCAACAGCGACTACGAGGCGAAACGGCATAAGGATATTGCCTTGCGCATGCCGGTAGTGCATGCGGTGGACAAGGGGTTCTTTAACCAGTGGCTGCAGGTTAATGGCAAACTCGGCGGCCAGCACAAAGTGCCGCGACTCAGCAATGACCGCAAACTGCTGGAAACCCTGTTATCTATGCGCTGATTCCCCTAGTTTTGTTATATGAAATTGCTTGATAATAAAGTGGCTGTTATCACCGGCGCCGCCCGTGGCATTGGTGAGGCTATCGCCCTTAAACTCGCCGAACACGGCGCCCATATAGCCTTTACTTATGTAAGCGAGAGCAGTGCGCAGAAAGCAGCCGTTCTTGAAGAAAAACTGATCGCCTTGGGCGTAAAAGCAAAAGCCTACCGCAGCAATGCCGCCAAATACGAAGAAGCCGAAACCCTGATCAATGAAGTGGTGGCCGGCTTCGGCACCATCGATATACTGGTTAACAATGCAGGTATATCGAAAGACAACCTCCTGATGCGCATGACAACCGACCAGTGGAACGATGTGATCAATACCAACCTCAGCAGCGTGTTCAACCTGACCAAGCAGGTGATCCGCCCTATGATGAAAGCCAAAAGCGGTAGCATCATCAATATGAGCTCGGTGATTGGTATAATGGGCAACGCAGGACAAAGCAGCTATGCTGCTTCCAAAGCCGGTATTATCGGCTTTACGAAGTCCATCGCCAAAGAGCTGGGCAGCCGGAACATCCGCTGCAATGCCATCGCCCCCGGTTTTGTGGAAACGGATATGACGGAATACCTTAAGGAAGGCGCCGGCGCCGATGAGTATAAAAAGAAAATCCCCCTCGGTCGCTTTGCATCGGCCGAAGAGATTGCCAATGTAACGCTGTTCCTCGCAAGCGGTTTGAGCAGCTACGTTACCGGACAGACGATCAGTACCTGCGGCGGACTTAATACATAACTGTCGGGATTACCCGAAAATCCGCTTATCAAAAGGGAATTTCTCGGTCGCAACGATTTGAATACCTCCAAACCCGGGATGGTTGGGGTTGATCAGCAAATTGTAATCTCCCTTTACCACGGCCGAAGGAATCTGCAACACACAATACTTCCCGGCTGCAATAAAGCGGTCGCCGATTGCCTGCGTCGCCTTCGGATGCGGAAACTCATTCCAGTTATCGGGTAGGTCGCTTATGTTCAGTTTGTACAAAGAAACGTCGTCGGGAATGAATAAGGTCATCATCAGGTAATCGGGCGGCAGCGTAACAAGCGTAAAATGCACCGCTACTTCAGCCATCGCCAGCGCGCGGTTACCGGCGGTATATATCATTTCCACCCCCACAGAATTCCACCGGGCGCCACTAATGGCAGCCCCCTTTCCCGAAAGCGTTTCCGCATAAGGCGCCCTTGCTAACCGAAATGCTTCCATTATGCTAAAATGCCGTGATTGATCCTTGTCAGCTCGCCTAACACGATGTCTTTACCATAAGAATCTTTGAGAAGATCTATGGGTTTTATACCGCCCAATGAAAAGCAGGGCGTATCCAGCCAGTTGCTGAATTTCTGTGCATCGCCGAAAACCTCGATACCGGCTTTACTGACTTCTGCGATCTCTATGATCTTTTCAGATTGTATGGACTTGAACGTTTTTCTGGTTTGCCGGTATCGCTGCAGTGATTTCAATGAAATGTCTAAAAAGTCGGCCCAATTGTCATCGGTGAAAGGGGTAAAATGCTGAATGCGGTTGAACAGCGAATAGGTAACACCTTCCCTGATCACAAGAATCATAAGCATTTTATCAGAAAAGAAGTCGGTGACCCTTATTTCCTTTTCCCGGAGGCCGAACTTACTGGCGGCGGAAGCTTTCTTTACAATTTTGAGCACCTCCCTATCCAGATCAGTTTCTATATCATTAGCAACTACGTTCATAAAATCAATTTAGACAATTGTCTATACTTTCCAGACAAATGTACAAACATTTCAGACAAATGTCTAGTATCCTGGACGTTTTTCCAGAACAACCTACCGAGGCAGTTTTTTGAATTGATAACCAGCCTGTTGCAATTCCCTGATCAGGTGCGGCAGTTCTTTGTAAAACCCTTCGGTTCTACCCGGTCCCGCGCCGATATGCATCAGTAACAGGTAGCCGTTCAAACCGGTTTTCTTTTCCCGGTCCAGTATCGACCGGTAAATAACTTCATTGTTGCGGAAGTTCCTGTCTTTATCGCCGGTATAGTCGGCATGGCTCAGCGTGCCGGGTGTATAGTTCA
>JAKPBL010000024.1 GCA_029778965.1 Bacteroidota bacterium | reverse complement strand
GAACTTGAAGTGGATGAACTCCTTCTCGGCCTCTTTTGCGAGCTCATAGATATACGGGTATTGCTCGGGCGACAGCGTGCTGTATATCTCTTTTACATCGTATTGCCTGGTAAAGCTCATCGTCGATTCCAGGTCGGGGATCTCGCGCACCGGGAAGGTGGTTTCCAGCTTGGGGCCGCCTTCCGAAAACAGGCCGACGACCTTCGTCAGCTTCGCTTCGTGCTGGAAATAATGCACCAGCCTGCGGGCAATCTCGTTATTGCCCAGCACCACCACGCTCCTGCTCAGTTTGAACTTGCTGCGCAAGGCGAAAATAAGCATGTTGAACACGATCCGGTTGAACAGCAGCGCCAGCCCGAAAAAGACGATGACGCTGAGAATGAACATGCGGGAATACGGATAGTGATATACGAATATGAAAACGAACACCATGCCCATCGTAAGCAGATAGGCCTTCAGCGTATTCTTGAAGAATGTTTCAAAGTCAAGCCAGTTCTTGCTCATGTAGAGCCAGGTGATATGCACCGAGATCATCCAGGCAAAATTGCAAACCACCGTGAACAACTGGTATTCGTGAATAGCCAGGAAGTTCATGCGGTCCTGGAAAAAACCGACGCCAACGATCACCAGGTTGATGGTCAACAGGTCCCACAACCATAAAAGAATACGGAAGGAGTTAAACGACAATTTGTGCATGGTCAGGGTTTAACGACGCCGTCGAACTTGTGAATCAGCGATACGGTCTCTTCGATATTTGTTTTTGAAGAGGCGCCAAAGAGAATAGATTCAATATTCGGTAGAGAACAAACATATTCCAGCGCTTCTTTGGGCGGTACGGCGCCGCCCGCCAGCACCTGCATGGCGATGGCCCGGAACTGTTTGGTCTTCAGCGTATGTTCATATGCTTCTTTGCCCCCCGACATCCGGAAACCTACCTTGTTAATGGACGCGCAGATGATGGGGTTTTTAACAGGCGTGTCCTCAAAGAACTCCACCAGCTTCGGCATGTTCATGGTGATAAAGCCCGCTTCGGCATTGTATTTCTTCCGTACATACTGGTGGAAGGCTACCAGCACTTCTTTCATTCCCATCCCCAGCAGCATATCTGTCATTACGTTCTGGAGAAAGATCACCGGCGTATTAATGCCTTTGAACATTTTCATCTCGGCATCGATCAGCAGTTCCATGATCGACAGGTAATCTTTCGACAGGAAAGCCACGCCGCCTTTGAAAAAGCTGCCAAAAACGTTTCCGGGCACATATTGCTTGATGGTGCCGGCGATACCCAGTTCTGTCATCGCGTTCGCATACTTGTGCGCATATGGCATGCAGGGGTATATCTTGAAGTTCTTATAATGATCGGGATGCTGGCGAACGTATTCGCAGATATTGGCGATTCTGTCGTGCGTAGTGCACATGAAAGTATCGACGCCCGCATGAATGGCATAGTCAAGCGTCCTGATAATGGCGCTGTCTTCTTTGAACTTCATCGATTGCGCCATCGACTTATCGTCTGAAATATGGTTAACCGCAAAAAACTGGTTGTCTCCAAATAGTATTCTGTCCATTCTTATTGGGCTTGACGGATGAATGAAATGGCTTTGTCTGTCTGAAGGGCCGACTCAAACGTGTTGAGCGTGTTTGGTCCTTTTCCCTGTACCGCTTTAATGAAATAATCAAGCTGCGCGCTGTATTCTTCGCCTCTCAGGTAATAATCCACCGTCGGCGTAAGATCGGTCAGGTATTTGATATTCCACCCCTTTGAATAGCCGGCAGGCGTATTGTTCGAATGAAAGAATACTTTCAGCTCATTGGCGTCTGACACCAGTTTGCCCGTAGTGCCGTTAATGGTAATGGAGGTAGTCATCTTGCGATAGGTTTCATCGCTCCAGTTCACCGATAAATTACCGCTTACGCCATTGCTGAGCACCAGCGTTGAATACACGGCATCGTCGACCTGCTTTGAAAAGATCGACTTCAACTGGCTGCCGCGTGCGCCCGATACCGGCGCCAGCAGGTAGTTGACCAGGTCGATCACGTGCGACGCATAATCCATCAGGCAGCCGCCACCCTCTTCGGGGTTCGACCGCCAGGTATCGCTCTTGGGTTTGGTAACCACCGGGCCGTATGCCTGGCCATGAAAATGATAGATATTTCCCAGCAGGCCCGATTCAACGATCTTTTTCACTTCGCGGAAAGTGCCCAGGAATTTGTTGTGGTATCCCACCTGGTTTACCAGTCCTTTCTGTTTTGCCTTGTCCACCAGCGGCTGCCCCTCTTCGGGCTTCAGTACGAAAGGCTTCTCTGCAAATACATGGATATTCCTGTCGAGCAGGTCGTTCACCATGCTGGCATGAAAGCGCGTAGGCACCGCCACCAATACTGCATCGGGCTTTGCCGTGTCGAGCATCTTTTTATGATCGGTAAAACACGGGAAGCTGCTGTACTTTTCGATCGCATCGATCATCATCTTGGAATTATCGCAAACGCCCACTACTTCCACATCGGGGTGCGCGCCCAGTATGGCCAGGTGAGAGATCCCCATCTTGCCGATTCCGATAATACCGGTTCTTACTTTTGCCATGAGTCAATTGGTTTCAGATTCTGTTTGTCGTTTCTTTTCTTATATGGTGCGGTCGATTATTTTACGGAACAGGTCAATTACCCTGTCTACATCTTCTGTGGCCATGGGTATATACAACGGAAGTATGATACTGTTGTCTGCTGCATTTTCCGATACCGGTAGCTGGCAGCCGGCGTAGTCGGTCTTGTAGGCGGTTTCACGATGGGTTGTCATGATACCGCGCCGGCTTGCTACGCCCTGGTCAAGCAGTTGCTGCATGATTTCGTTGCGCGATACCGGGCAGTTCGGCTTCAGCAGCACCGAGAACGACTGGTAGTTGCTGAAATAACCGTCGGCCTCCACGGGCAGTTGAATGCAATCGATGTCTTTAAATGCATCCAGGTAACGGGCGGCGATCTTACGCCGTTCGGCCACAATCCAGTCGAGCTTTGCCAGTTGCTGTATGCCTACGGCAGCCTGGATATCGGTCATGCGGTAGTTATATCCTACTTCAATATGATCTTCAAAGATAAGCTTTGATGCATTATGCCTGACCCGGTCGTTTACGCTCATGCCATGCTGGCGCAGCAATTTCATCCGGTTGCACCAGGCTTCGTTGTCGGTGGTGATCATGCCGCCGTCGCCGGTGGAAATGACTTTCCGCGGGTGAAAGCTGAAACATACCAGCGATGAATGACCGCCGATCTTTTTTCCTTTATACGCAGAACCGGCAGCGCAGGCGGCGTCTTCGATCAGTACCAGTCCATGTTTGTCGGCCAAAGCCCGGAACGCGTCGATATCGGCAGGCATCCCGATCTGGTGAACGATCAGGATGGCTTTTGTTCTGGCCGTTATTTTCTTTTCGGTATCGCGAATGTCTATATTGTAATTCGAGGGATCGATCTCGGCAAAAACCGGCGTGGCGCCCACATACTTGATGGAGTTGGCGGTGGCGACATAGCTCATCGACGGACAAATAACCTCATCTCCCGCCTTAACCCCTGCCACGATCATGGCCAGGTGCAGCGCGGTGGTACAGTTGGAAACAGCAACTGCATAACGGGCACCTGTGTACGCTGCAAACTTTTCTTCAAATTCGGCTACCCGCGGCCCCTGGGTGATCCAGCCTGTAAGAATGGTATCATGGGCGGCCTGCGCCTCGTCGGCCGTCAGGTATGGTTTTGCTATGGGTATCATGCGGCTGTATTTGCTTCTATTTTTTCAAAATACCAGGTGCTGAGCTCTTTCAATCCCTGCTCGAGCGTGTACTGCGGGTTATACCCCAGCAACTGCCTGGCTTTGCTGATGTCTGCCAGGCGTTTGCTTACCGGGTTTACGGTATTCTCTTCGCGGTGCTCGGGCACCAGTTGGGAGTCGTTCACCTTGAGCATAACCTCCAGCAGCTCTTTGAGGCTGGTTTCACGCTGGAAGCCGATATTGAATGCCTCGTCGGTAACAGGCGCCTGCAGAGCGGCGATATTGGCTTTGGCAATGTCTTTCACATACACAAAGTCCATGGTAGTTGAACCGTCGCCGTAGATCAGGGGCGGCTTACCCAGGCGGATACAATCGAGCCATTTGATCATCACCTCGGTGTATTTGCCGTCGGTATCCATGCGCGGGCCATAGGCATTGAAATACCGGAGCGCCACATAATCCAGTCCATACATGAATTTAAAGCTGCGGAACAATTGCTCGCCCCAAAGCTTGGCGCCGCCGTAGAATGTCTGGTTATTGTAAGGGTTGTCGGTTTCCGGCGTGGGAAAATGCTGGGCCAGTCCAAATACCGACGCCGAAGAACTGTAGATTACCTTTTTCACCTTGTGCTTCACGCACAACATGGCCAGGTCAAACGTAGCCCTGATCATTACGTCGAAGCCCTCTTCAGGGTTGGCAGCGCAGGCATTGATGCGCAGGGCCGCCATATGGAATACATAGTCGCAGCCCGCCA
>JAKPBL010000012.1 GCA_029778965.1 Bacteroidota bacterium | reverse complement strand
GACCTGGTGATCTGTGCGCATACGCTGGAGCATGTTATACCGGTGTCTCAGGCTGTCGCCGAGCTTAAAAGAGTTTGCCGCGGCAAGCTGGTGATCATTACACCCAGGCAAAAATATTTTTACTATACCCTCGATGAGCATGTCAACTTTTTTGAAAAGGAAGAAGACCTGCTGTCGCTGGTTTCCCTGCCGCAAAGCGAGTGCCGGCTCATCGACGGCGACTGGTTTTATACAGGCGACAACTGCCCGGTATGAAATGTCCTGGATATATTTGCCAAACGCCTACACCAATCTGCCATGAAAAATGCCTTGAACACACTATTAAAATCATATCGCCAGGTGCAGGGTAACCCGTTCCTGCGCCAGCCGCCCGGTGCAGGCATGCCGCTGGCGATTATCGGTGCCGGCCGGCACGCCACTTCGGTTCTTTACCCCTGCTTATGGCATCTTGGTGCAGAAGTGAAGTGTATATGCACGGCACACGCCGCTACAGCAGCGGCAGCCGCCGCACGATGGCCGAACTGCCGGGCCACCGATTCACTCAGCGATATTCTGAACGATGATACCATAAAGGCCGCTGTTGTTTGCACCGAGCCCGCCGCGCAGGCATCTATAACAAAATCCCTGCTCGCGGCACGGAAAACGGTGTACGTGGAAAAGCCTCTTGGATACAGCCTCGATGAGCTGAACACGGTACTGGCAGCAGGCAGCGCGCCATTGACGGTCGGATTCCAGCGCAATTTCTCGCCGATTGCTTTACAAACCCGCAAGCTGGCACGGCACGCCTCCAGCTATAACTATCGCTTCCAGACAGGGCGCTATCCCGAAGGGAATACCTTGTATGAGATTTTTATCCACCCGCTGGCTTACCTGGTTCACCTGTTTGGTGAAGCTACATTGCTTAGCGGCAAATGGATCAGGCAAGGGTCATCTATAATATGCCAGTTGCACCTGGTGCACGAAGGCGTTACGGGGTTGGCAGAGCTATCGACTGCCGGGAACTGGAACCATTGCCACGAGAACCTGCAAATCAGTACGGACAGCAGGCTGATACGGTCAAATTATCCCAATGAACTGTCAGCTACTGAATGGGAAAAGCCGGTGCTGGGCATACCCCGCGAAAAAATAAGCAACCGTTCCATGTTGACCCGGCATTACCTCGTTCCCGATAACTTCAATACCGCGCCCGCGGGGAACAGCCTGTACCTCCAGGGGTTTTATACAGCCCTGGAAACATTCCTGGTAAATGGAAAGACCGGAAACAACGATCACGCCGAAAGGCAAAAATTACTGGCTGTTTATCGCTTGCTGGAACAGGTTCAGGGATTGACAACTTCCTGATAGCTCTTCCGGGCGGTTTCTTCCCACTGGTAATACCCGAACAGTTTTCTTGTCAGCGACATGCCGAAGAACTTCTCAAAGCTCCGGTAAAGGATAACGTCGTATTTACGATGGAAGTTCAACCAGCACTGGTTACAGTTGTGTGAGTACTCGTGCTGAATGGCCTGCGCGTGTTTTCCGTTAAAAACATCGTCGAGGCTTTTTTCGAAAATATTGCCCAGCATCAGGTCGAGATTCTGGCAAACAGGCACGTCGCCGTTCGGCAATATAACGAGGCTGTCGAGTATGCTGTAACACCGCATTTTCAAGCCTCCCTTTCGCCACTC
>JAKPBL010000108.1 GCA_029778965.1 Bacteroidota bacterium | reverse complement strand
AGCAGCAAGCTGGCATTGATGGCATATTCCAGCAGGGTCATACCGTCAAACGGCATTTTCATCGCACGGCTTTTGTCGATCACGCAATATATCTGCTGGCTGCGTTCGTCGGCAAAGCTGTTGAGCATAAGCTGCCCGTCTTTACGGGCAGTTGCCTTCCAGTTGATATTCCGCACATCATCGCCCACCACATATTCGCGCAATTGTTCAAACTCCAGGCTATGGCCGGTTTTGGGCTTACGTTTATTACCCGCTTCGGCCAGCTCGGTCTCCGCCGCCAGCAGCGCATATTTACGCAACTGGCTGAAAGCCGGCATAACGCTGACCACCTGTTCTGCCGGCACCACCTGTCGCCGGCAGGCGAGCTTCAGCGGACTGCAAATAAAAATATTGATATCGTGAAAAATATATTCACCGCGCGTAACCGGCCGAACCTCGTACCGCAGTGTCTTCTGCGCGCCGGGCGTCATCTGGGTCTTCAATACAAAATCGCGCCGCTGGAACTGCACCGGCAACTCGTCGATAATACGCAAGCTTATGGTGAACGGATATTGGTGCTGCAGTTCGATAGCCACCGCGTTGTCGTCGCCATTGCTGAAACGATCGCTGAGCAATCGTTGCGCCGACACCGGCTCGTGCCGCGCAAACAATATCCACAGATCCAGTAAAAAACTGCAAAGCACAAAAACGGTGAGAATGACCGCGGGCCAGTAGAGCCACCCGAACAGGTACGATACAAAGAACAACGCCGACAAGGCGGCCAGCGCCACATACAGACGCCGGGTAAAGAAGAGATGTTTGAAAAAATGACGGACGGCTTGCATCAGCGAGGCACTTCAATGGTTTGAAGCAAAGCACTGATCACATCGCTGACCGTACCACCTTCCATTTCTTTTTCTGGGGTAATGATCACGCGGTGATTGAGTACGGCGGGTGCGATGTATAAAATATCTTCGGGCGTTACGAAGTCGCGCGCCGCCATGGCGGCAATCGCTTTAGCGGCATTCATGATGCCGATGGAAGCGCGGGGCGAAGCGCCCAGGTAAATAGACTTATGCTGCCTTGTTTGCCCTACGATCTCCGCAATATAACGCAGCAGTTTTTCTTCCACCCGCACATCGGCCACCGCCTGCCGCAGTTGCTGTATATCGCCGGCAGAAAGTACCGGCTGTACCGCGTCGAGCGCAAGGTGCAGCAACTGCTGGTGGTGAAGCTGCAACACCTGTACTTCTTCGTCGAGACTGGGATAACCTACCAGTATGCGGAACAGGAACCTGTCGAGCTGCGCTTCGGGCAGGTAGTAGGTTCCCTCCTGCTCCACCGGATTTTGCGTGGCCACCACCATGAAGGGGTACCCCATGGCATGACTGCTGCCATCGACGGTTACCTGTCTTTCTTCCATCACTTCAAACAAAGCCGCCTGGGTCTTGGCCGGGGCGCGGTTGATCTCATCGATCAGCACGATATTACTGAATATCGGTCCGCGCCTGAACTGGAAGCTCAGGTCTTTGGGATGGAAAATGCTGGTGCCGATCACATCGCTCGGCATCAGGTCGGGCGTAAATTGTATGCGGGAAAAATCGACCGAAATACAGCGGCTCAGCAATTTGGCCGTAAGTGTTTTTGCCACACCGGGCACACCTTCCACCAATACATGTCCGTCTACCAGCACGGCCGCCAGCAGCAGCTCTACAACCGCATCCTGGCCTACCAATACCTTCGCCATCTCGGCTTTCAGGCGCTCCACCCTATTTTGTAAATGGCTGTCGTTTTGTTGTTCTCCGAATACCTGTTCTTCCATCAGTTATTGTTTTTGAAAAAATGATCAATGGATCGGTTCAGTTGCAGCAGCTCTTCATCGCCGGTAGCCGTCATGTTGTCGGCCTGCCGTACCTGTATCAGCAGCCGGCTCACCTCGTCGGCAGGTTTGCCCGATTTGTATTGCAGGGCTTTTTCGAAAGCAGCGTCCCATCCGGCGCTGTGCAATCCGTATTTCTCCCTTACCTGTTCCCTGAAAAGCGTAACTATTTTTTGCGACAGATCGGCATTATCATGGCGGTTGAAATACAACCGGCCAACCGTTTTCACAAAATCGACCGAGCTGTTGGCCAGGGGATCGAGCACGGGGATCATGCGTTGCCGCCGCTTTACTTCGCTGACGATGTACAGGGTCGCCGCCAGCAGCGCCAGGAACAGCGACCACCGAAGCGCGGGCGACCGGGTCATAACAGACCACTCGTTGAAATCTTTGGGCCG
>JAKPBL010000649.1 GCA_029778965.1 Bacteroidota bacterium | reverse complement strand
ATATGTCGCATCTCAACGGCACATTTGCCCACCTGGCGCCGCACGACCGGAAGTCGATTCCGTTTGAATACGAGAAAGACCGGCAGGGTGTGTATTTCCGGAGAAGGTGGTGGTTTACAAACAAAGCGCAGGAGGAAAAAAAGATCGGCAATGTGGTGATGTTCCTGAACGACACGCTTGAAATGGACGGGCACCGCGATGCGCTTTTCTCCATGATCTATATCGCCAAATCATCGTTGACCATACTCAAGAAAAAAAATGTGGGCAAGATGATCAGTACTTACCGGGAGCTGAAACCCGAAGTCGGCGATCACCTGAAAACAGCCATGTCTGAAGGGCTGGGCATTATGCCCAGAATGGTCAGAACCATGGTGCATCGGTTTCACAAAAGGCGGCTTCCCACTATCCTGCCGTCGGTCGATAATCAATACCTGGGACTTTATTTCCAGTCGGAGCATCTGCCCAATTACAACAGCACAGTCGGTTTGTCTGACACCGAGCGGGATGTGCTGGGGCTACCGCTGCCGGTAGTGAAAGTAGCCTTCAGCGAGGCCGATTACCGCACTGTTTTCGAAGCGCATAAATTATTCATGGAACGGTACCGCAACTGCGGGGCGGGTGATATGCAGTACGATGAATCGGTATTGATGGATTACCTGAAAAAGAGAACTTCGCGTTTTAACTCGGCGGCACACCATCTCGGCACCACGAGAATGGCGGCCAGTCCCGATAAGGGCGTTGTAGATGCCAATTGCAAAGTGTTTGGCGTTGACAATCTATACATAGCCGGATCGTCTGTTTTCACCACGGGCTCACATGTGAATCCAACGCTTACCCTGGTAGCGTTGGCCATCCGGCTGGGCGAGCATCTTTGCAAAGTATAACCGCTGCCTATCTTCGCAGCATGAGCAGCCCTTTACTGGAGATTATTGCCTTCGATATCGACAGCATTCCGCGCATAGCCGCCTATGGCGGAAACCGGATCGAACTGTGCGCCAACCCGGCCGAGGGTGGAACCACCGTCAGCTACGGCATGATGAAAGCGGCCCGGGCCGCAACTACGCTTCCCGTATTCCCGATCATCCGGCCCCGTGGCGGCGATTTCTGCTACAGCGAAGAAGAATATAAAATAATGCGTGCCGATATCCGCGTGGCGCGCGACATTGGCATGGAAGGCGTTGTACTTGGATTGCTGACACCTGAAAAAACAATGGATTATGATCGTACTGCCTCGCTGGTGGAGCTTGCCTACCCGATGGAGGTGACTTTTCACCGTGCATTTGATGAGATCGAAGATTACCTGCCCGCGCTCGAAGCGATTATAGCAGCCGGTTGCAGTCGTATTCTTAGCTCCGGAGGAGCGCCGACCGTATCCGAAGGAATCGGGCGGCTCAGGAACTGCAGGGATGCAGCCGACGGGCGGATCATCATTTTACCCGGCTCGGGCATTCGCGCCACCAACCTCCGGCAGATACACGAAATGCTCGATCTGCCGGAATACCACAGCTCGGCGCGATATACGGCGCCTACCGGTACCGCTTCGGTCGATGTACACGAATTGCAGGCGCTTCGCCAGGCGTTGTCGTAATGGTTTACTTGATCTTGCTCACCTTCAGTACGTTGGTGGGCAGGTGTTCGTTTACCGGCGTGCTGCCGGTGGCCACGATCACGTCGTCGGATTTAATAAAACCACGCGATTTCAGGATCTCGATCTGGTCGGCCATGATGTCGTCCAGGCTCTCTTCCTCTTCATAAAAGAAAGCGCGCACGCCCCAGCTTAAGCTCAACTGGTTTACCAGGCTCCTCTCTTTGGTGAAAATATATAAAGGAGATTTCGGCCGGTAGGAGCTGAGCATAAACCCGGTATAACCGCTTTGCGTCATACCGATCAGCGCGTCGGCATTGGTGTCTTTGGCCATCTTGCAGGCGTTGTAGCAGATCGCGTCGCTGAGGAAAGAAGGTGAGTGCGGTTGCGGCGTCAGCTCGTCTTCCCGGTTATAATAATAGGCTTTGGTCTCTATTTCGCGAATGATCTTGCTCATGGTTTCAATCACCAGTACGGGATGTGCGCCGGTGGCGGTTTCACCACTCAGCATCACTGCATCGGCGCCTTCCATTACTGCATTGGCCACATCGGTTACCTCACTGCGGTTCGGCTTTACGCGGTCGATCATGCTTTCCATCATCTGTGTAGCCACGATCACCGGCTTGGCGCGGTGCATGCATTTGCGAATGATCTCCTTCTGTACCAGCGGTACCTGCTCCATCGGGATCTCGATGCCGAGGTCGCCCCGTGCAATCATGACGCCATCGCTTTCAAGGATAATATCCCGCAGGTTGGTGATGGCTTCGGGCATTTCGATCTTTGCAATGAT
>JAKPBL010000640.1 GCA_029778965.1 Bacteroidota bacterium | reverse complement strand
AAAGAAAAGCTTCATCTTTTCCCACCCTGATCACGCCGTCTATTACCGCGGCATTATAAATAGCGGGTATAAAACCGGCGCCGATGCCCTGGATCGGATGTGCCGACGGAGATCCACCGCTCAGCACCGGCGATAGTTCGGGCTCCACCGCGAATACCTTCACCTGCGGAAAATGCTGTTTGAGTATTTCGGCACAGCCGGTGATATGTCCGCCGGTGCCTACCCCGGTAATAAGGTAATCGATGCCACCGGGAAAATCGTTGATGATCTCGCGGGCGGTGGTTTCTTTGTGTATCTCTACGTTGGCGATATTGTCGAACTGCTGGGGCATCCAGGCATGAGGTGTGGCGGCTACCAGCTCTTTGGCTCTTTCAATGGCGCCCTTCATTCCTTTTTCACGGGGCGTAAGCTCAAAGCCGGCGCCGTAAAGGCTCATCAGGCGACGGCGTTCAACGCTCATGCTCTCGGGCATGACCAGTATGATCTTATATCCTTTTACGGCCGCCACCAGCGCCAGGCCGATGCCCGTGTTGCCCGAGGTAGGCTCTATGATCACGCTGTCTTTACTGAGCAGTCCTTTTCTTTCCGCGTCTTCGACCATGGCAAGCGCAATGCGGTCTTTGATGCTGGCGCCGGGATTCGCTCTTTCGAGTTTCACATACACCTCGTGCGTATCGCCAAAAAGCCGGTTCACCTTTACGTGCGGTGTATTACCGATGGTTTCAAGAATATTTGCTGCTACCATGTGGTGGTTTTAGATGATCCAGTTAAGGGGCTCCGTAAAATCTTTTTTGTTTTTGACCGTAATGATCGGCTGGTGATACACGATGCTGTTGGCAGGCACCGAGTCCACAATAAAACAGTTACCGCCAATGATGCTGCCGGCGCCAATGGTTGTTTTACCGCCCAGGATGGTGCTGTTCGCATAGATGATCACGCCATCTTCAATGGTCGGATGCCTTTTCGTATCTGCTTCTTCTTTCCGTACGGTGAGTCCGCCGAGGGTCACCCCCTGGTATATCTTGACGTTCCTGCCGATCACAGCGGTTTCTCCGATCACGATGCCTGTGCCATGGTCGATCAGGAAGGGCGTGCCGATCTCAGCGCCCGGATGAATGTCTATACCGGTGGTGGCGTGCGCCCATTCGCTCATCATCCGCGGCACCAGGGGCAGTTCGAGCAGGTACAGGATATGGGCGATGCGATATACAACCGTTGCCTGGAATCCCGGATAGGTAAGCACCACCTCTTCGAGTGATTTTGCGGCGGGATCAAATTCGAGCATCGCCTTGGCATCTTCCAGCAGGGCGAATTTTACTTCATCGAGCCGGCTGAAAAACTGCTTTACGATGCGCTCTTCGTTGAGCCTGTATTTTTCGCTGAAAGCATAAATGATCTCCGCGAACTGGTTCTCCAGGCTTTTCAGCTTCCGGGCGTGTTTGGCATCGTAATTCACTTCGCTTTCCACTATGGGAAACAGGAAATCAAGCAGTTCCTGCGTAAACGCAATCACCTGCTGCTTTTTGGGAACGGAAGAACTGAGTATATATCCGTTAACAAGTATGTTTTTGTCTTTCGTCATGCTATTTGCTGTTTCAACTGCGCCTGGATGCCGGCAAACCAGTTTATCTGTTGGTGGTATTTGACCACCTCACCCACAATGATCAATGCCGGTGTTCCGATCACTTCTTCCCTGGCCCGGTCAACAATATCGGCCAGCGTGCCGGCGATCGTTTTCTGTTGCGGCAGGCTGGCATTCTCCACCAGTGCAATCAGGCTGCCGGCTGGCATGCCCGCTTCCACCAGCCGGGTAGCAATCTGCTCCAGGTTGCGAACGCCCATGTAAAACACAATCGTACCCGCAAATTTAGCCAACATCGGCCAATCGAAATCGAGGCCGGTTTTATTGCTTCTTTGGGTATGCCCTGTTACGAACAGCAGCATTTGTGCGTCGTTGCGGTGCGTCAGCGGGATACCGGCATAGGCGCCCGCCGCCAGGCTGCTGCTTACGCCGGGCACAATTTCAAAATCGATGCCATGTTCGCGCAAAAAAACGGCTTCTTCTCCTCCTCTTCCGAAAAGCAGCGGATCGCCCCCTTTTAACCGAACCACCTGTTTGCCAGCCCGGGCATGATCGAGCGGCCAGAGATGGATGGTCTCTTGCGTAACCGTTGAACAATAAGGCAGCTTACCGGCAAATATCTTTTCGGCACCCGGTTTGGCCCAGTCGAGAATAGCGGGATTCACCAGGTTATCATAGACAATTACATCGGCGCTTTCCACCAGCGACTTGGCCCGCAAGGTCAGCAGGTTGGGGTCGCCGGGACCGGCGCCGGTGATATACACCTTTCCTTTCGCTGTAGCGTTCACCAGTTTCATTGTACGGCAGCGGGATGTTTGATAATTTGTTTTCTCACCATGAAATCACCGAAGTGTTCGGCTTTTTCCTTCTCCTGCGAATACAGTGCGATCAGCGGCTCCAGGGTCTGGAGTATCTCGTTTTCATCGAGTGCTTCGCGGTGCAATACGTTCAGGCGGTCGCCGTTGAACGAGGCGCCAAGATAAAGATTGTATTTGCCGGGCGCCCTTCCCACAAAGCCGATCTCACCGAGATAAGGACGGCCGCAACCATTGGGGCAGCCTGTCATCCTGATGGTAATGGGTTCTTCGCCGATGCCGTTCCTGTCGAGCAGCACATGGATCTTGTCGATCAGGCTGGGCAGATAACGCTCGGCTTCGGCGTTGGCCAGCGGGCAGAGATTGAGCGCTACGCAGGCGATGGAGTGCTGGTGCAGCGCCGATACCTGCTGGTGCCGGCTGATGCCGTATTCTTCCAGCAGTTTTTCCACCTCCGGCTTTTGCGCTTCAGATACATTCCCGATCACTACGTTCTGGTTGGCGGTAAGGCGAAAGTCGCCGCCGTCGAGCATATCGGCGATGGCGCGAAGTCCCTTGCGCAATTGCCACTGCTCGGTATCTTTCACCCGGCCGCCTTCAATATAGAGTGTATTGAACCACCGGCCGTTGGCGCCTTTTATCCAGCCATAAGAATCGCCGTTTGTTGAAAAATGAAAAGGGCGGGCGGGCTCTAACGGTTGTTGCAGCCTTTTGGTCAGCTCCTCTTTGAAGAATGCCAGGCCAAGCCGGTCGAGTGTATATTTCAGCCGCGCAACCTTCCGGTTCTCGCGGTTGCCGTAATCGCGCTGAATGGTCACGATTTTTTCACACACGTCGGTTACCTGGTCAACCGGTGTAAAGCCGATCAACGTACCCAGGCGCGGGTAGGTGGCATCGTCGCCAAAGGTCATCCCCATGCCGCCGCCCACGGTAACATTGAACCCCACCAGCTTTTTGTTTTCCTCGATGGCGATCAGGCCAACATCGTGTGCGAAAACATCGGTGTCGTTGTAGGGCGGAATGGCGAAAGTGATCTTGAATTTACGCGGCAGATAGGTTTTGCCGTATATCGGCTCTTCCACGGGCGCCTCTTCTTTCGCTCCTACTACCTGCTCTTCGTTGACCCATATCTTATAATAGGCCGTGGTACGTGGCGTGAGGTGCTCGGTGACTTTCAGTGCTACCGCCTGTACCTCGTCGTGTATGGCCGAGGTATAGGGGTTCACCGAATTCATCACGTTGCGGTTTACATCGCCGCAGGCGGCGATGGAGCTCAGCGCCGATTCATTTATCTCCTTGATGGTTTGCCGCAGGTTGTGCTTGAAAATATTGTGCAGCTCAAAAGCCTGGCGGGTGGTAAGCTTCAGGGTGGGCATGCCGTACTTCGTTGCCAGGTCGTCAATCACCTGCCATTGTTCGGGCGTGGCAATGCCGCCGGGTACCCGTACGCGGATCATAAATGAATACAGGGGCTCCAGCTTCTGGGCCTTGCGTTCTTTCTCTACTTCCCGGTCGTACTGCACATAGCTGCCATGAAACTTAATGAGCTGCTGGTCTTCTGCATAGAGATTGCCGGTCGTTTCATCACGAACGCTGTCTTGTATAGTGCCTTCGAGGTAGTTGCTTTTTTCTTTGATATGCTCTACTTCGCTGAGCTTGGATTTGTGCTGGTTATTCGACATGAAAGAAGTTGAAACAAGTCAGATTAATAGGTGTCTTCCTGGTAGCGGCCGCTTTTTACCAGTTGCCTGACATAGGCGGTGGCGTCTTCTGCAGATTTGTTTCCTTCGCGGGCAACGATTTGTTGCAGGGTCTGCTTTACGTCTTTTGCCATTCTGCGGGCATCGCCGCATACATAGAAATGCGCGCCTTTTTCCAGCCATTCGAAAACGCTGCGGCTGTTTTGCAGCAACCGGTGCTGTACGTATAGCTTGCCCGCGGTATCGCGGCTAAATGCCGTGTTCATGCGCGTCAGTTGTTTTTGTTTCAGGAAACGCTGCCACTCCGTCTGGTAGAGAAAGTCGGTGCTGAAATGCTGATCGCCGAAAAAGAGCCAGCTTTCACCACCGGCCGATTGTTCGGCCCTTTCTTCCACGAAAGCGCGGAAGGGTGCGATACCGGTTCCGGGTCCTACCATGATGATGGGTGTGCCGGCGTCGCCGGGCAGGCGGAAGGATTCGTTGGTTTCTATGAATACCGGTACGGTGCTGCCGGGCGCCAACTGGTCGGCGATGAAATTAGAGCATACGCCGCGGTGAAGGCGGTTATTGCCCTCGTATTCCACGCGGCCAACGGTGATATGCACTTCATCGGGATGCGCGGCAAACGAGCTGGCGATGGAATACAGGCGCGGCTGCAGGGGCAGCACGATGGTTGCAAAGGCTTCGGGGCTGATCTCACCGGGGTAACGGTGAAGGATATCCCAAATATCCTTGCCATATACGAAAGCCG
>JAKPBL010000631.1 GCA_029778965.1 Bacteroidota bacterium | reverse complement strand
CAGCGTTTCGAGATTGAGCTTGGCGACTGCTATAGGCGTTTTCAATTCGTGGGTGATGGCCATCATGAAATTCTGCTGTTGCAGGGCGGTGCGGAACTGCTGGCGAACAGCCCTGAATACAAACACGGCGCAAATGATGATGATCAGCAAAAAGGTAATGCCTTCGCCGCGGTACTGATAGGCTTTTCTGTCGGCGGCAGTGGTGATGTCTTCCACTTTCTGCAGGTAAGCGGGGTCGTCGGCCACCAGTTCCAGGAGTTTGTAGCTGGCCATCTGTTCATTTTGCTGTTGCAGGCGCAGGTACCAGAAAGCCAGGGCGGCTACGATATACAGCAGAAGGAACCAATAGATGGCGGTAGCCAATGCCAGTTGCTGGCGCGGAAGAAACCGGAATAGCTTCATCAGTTCAATGCCTTTTCCACACGCAGGCCCACGTTATAAACAGCTCGCAGCGGGTCATCGCGCATGATCTGTTCCAATTGAAAGCGGTATGTGCCTTTTTTCAGTGGTATGGGCGACTGCGATATCCGGATACGGTGCTCGTAAATATCGTCCATGCCAGCGCCCAGCCATCCTTTCTCATTGTTGGCGAGCGACAGGTCGAGGGCCTGTACCTGCGCGGCCGAATCGCCCGGCGCAGTGGTGTGAATGTTCATCCACAGGTTATTATACCTGTAATCATCTCCGTGCCTTACCACTACAAACAGGTTATAACGTGCCGTCGTATCGGTGATATCGAACCGGATCACCGGCTTGTTACCAGCCGACCATTCATGGTTGTCGAGCGCCACATTCTTCTCGAATACATCTACGGTAGAACAGGCGGTTAAGCAACAGGCAACAACTGCTATGGATACAAAAAAACGCAACATGCGCACAAAATTATAAAACGTTCAATACTTGTTCTTTTGCTTTCTCCAGCTCGTCTTTCATCAAAACGACCGACTGCTGGATAACGGCATCATAGGCTTTGGCACCGGTGGTGTTGATTTCACGCCCCACTTCCTGCAGCAGGAAAGAAAGCTTCTTTCCGATCTCGTTGGAATTTTCCCGCAGCAGAGCCCGGAAATAATCGCAGTGATTGGTAAGGCGCACCTGCTCTTCGGAGATGTCGATCTTCTCTATATAATAGATAAGCTCCTGTTCCAGCCGGTTTTTGTCGTAACTGTCGGGGCCTACATTCTCTTCGAGGGTTTTGATCAGCCCTTCGCGGATCTTCTGCTGCCGCAGGGGTTCCTTTTCAGCGATGACCTTCTGCTGCTTTTCGATATTGCCGATGCGTTGCAGAAGATCGGCCTCGAGCACTTTTCCTTCTTCCAGGCGATGCGTATTCAGGTCGTTGGCCGCTTCATCGATCACGGCTTTAAAGGCTTCCCATTCTTCAGCGGTGAGGGTATCGGTGGTGGGGGTGATCACTTCCGGCAGTTTCAGAATATTGCCGAGTATATGGCTGTCGTCGAGCCCCAGCTCGCGCGACAGGGCCGAGATCGGTTCGAAATAAGCTTTGG
>JAKPBL010000581.1 GCA_029778965.1 Bacteroidota bacterium | reverse complement strand
ATTACCTTGGTGCCGCAGCCATTTCCTTCATCATCGGTTAAATCTTCTATAGTGAAAGCCGCAGCCTTATTTCTGGAAATGTTTAAAAGCGCCAGGCGCCCGGCAGTGATATCCAGCCCCATCGATTTGTTTTTTTCTGCCGACCGGCTGTTGAGATTTGCTGCCTTGCTTCTGCCAATGCCATTGTCAATAACGGCGCAGGTTAGCTGCCTGTCGGCAGCACACAACTGAATTTCCAGGCAGCCAACGCCTTTTTTATGCATCAAACCATGCCAGATGGCATTTTCGGCAAAGGGCTGTATCAGCATAGGTGGAATATACACCGTATTGACATCGATTGCGTTTATGAAGGTAATACTGTAATTGAAAGCGTTTTTAAATCTTACCCTTTCCAGGTCAAGGTAGAGGCGTAGCGCTTCCAGTTCGCTTTCCAATGTTATCAGCGGCCTTTCCGAGTTTTGCAACGCCATCCGTATCAAACGCGAAAATTTGGTCAGGTAGTCGGAAGCTTCATCAACTTTGTTGGTCAGTATAAACCGGTTAACGGAGCTAAGACAGTTAAAAATAAAATGAGGATTCATTTGAGCACGGAGCGCCTGCATTTCCAGCTCAGTCTTTTGCTGGTACAAATGAGCTACCTCCTGCTCCCTTTTTTGTTTTTCAAGCGAATTTTTTGCTTCCGCCATCATTATTTGCAACTGTTCTTTATTCCTCTTCAGCCTGTAATTCCTTGCAATCAAAACGGCAACCAGGCTAACCAGGGCAATAGCAGCGATAAAAACGTAAAATTGAATACTTTTTTCCCGGTTGATAAACTCTATTCTGGCATTGTTTCGTTCGGCATTTACCCTAAGATTGTTTTGATAACGTAATTCGGCAGCTTTAATATCGGTAATGGCTTTCCATGCTTCCCCCTGCGATATATATTTTTCTTTTTCCAAAGCATCGTTCAGCAACGCGTATTTAAGGTGATAGCTATTTGCGAGGACCGTGTTATGCCTGTTTTCATAGATACTCCAGAACAGGCGGAGCGCATCCCGTTTATGTCGTTTTGCACCCGTTTTTTGAGCATAGTTGAATAACTGGCGGGTGTATAACAAGGCGTTTGCATTTTCTTTTTTGGAATGATAAGCCGAAGCAACCATTTTAAGCGCCCACATGAGGTCGGGTATATTACCGGCATTTTTGTAAAAGTCAATTGATCGTTGTCCGTATATAATGGCGCTGTCAAAATTTTTTAGCGACAAAAATGCGTCCGTAAAAAAACAATAACTCATCATCAGCTCCGCTTTCCTGTACAGCGAATCTGTAGTTGAAGATTGTATATGCCAGATGCTTTTGCGTATTTCAAATAATGCTGAATCGTATTGCTTTTGCAAGCTGAAGACTGCCGCCTTATGCAGGTAGAAACTTGCCAGCGAAACACGCTGGTTCAGAGAAGCGGTCGAAGCCTGCCTGCGACATAAAATTGCATTTACCGTATCGCCTGCTGCCAGGTAAACCAGGGATTTATAATACGGGCTCATTATTTTGCCATTAACGTCGGTTGCGTCATCCTGGATAATAAAGTTTTTCTTGTAATAGGTGAAAGCATCCTGCGCATTGCCCAATATGTCATAAGTTCTTCCTGTCATTCTGCAAACCATGGCAATATGTTCAGAATCCCCTATCGCTTCATAATACGGGATTTCTTTTTTGGATATATCGATGCTTTCGGCGAAAGAGCCTGTCTGGTACAGGCAATAGCCCAAAAAAACACGTCCCCTGTGGTACTCCGCGCTCATGTTTTCCTTTTCCAGGATCGGCAGCGATTTTTGCGTATAGTAAAGCGCGGCTTTAAAATCGCCATGCTCTTCTGCTATTATCCCCAGGTTCTGAAGCGCTTTGCCTGTACCCCGGGAATAGTGTAGTTGCTCCGATTCACTTAACGCCTGCATGGTGTACATATAGGCAGTATCCGTTTGCTGGTATTTCGATTTACTCCAATACCGGTCTGAAAATTCTGCGCCCAATTCATTCAGACAGTCTATTCTTGCCCCGTCTTTTAATGATGGCAACACGTTTTTCAGGCTGTCGATCCATAGGCTCTGCGAGTGGGCGAAAAGCGGAAAGAATGAAATCAATATCAACCATTTTAACTTCATTAAAGGTTTTTTGATGTGGAAGGAATGGAAGAATTGCCGCCTTATGATAAAGCTAATCCAGATATGGCAAATGCCGTTGTTTTATAGCGGCTGTTTTTCACAATCTCAAAGCAAAAGTCAGGCTTCCGTTCCGGCCGTCAGACGGCCACACGCCGGGGCCGGGATAAAAGCTGGGGCGTTTGGTGAAATATTGTTTGTCGAAAACATTGCTCACATTCAGTCTGACTTCCATGTTCCTGGAAAAACGGAAAATTGCATTGACATCCACCAGGCCGTATGAGGGAACCAGGCCTACGGCGCCTGTGGTTTTGAGCGGCTGCACCGTATTTAATGCGTCGGCATAGGTTTTACCGGTGTAGCTGTATAACACCGAAAAGCTGAATTTCCCGTAACGCATCGATGCGCCGCTGCGACTGGTGAGACCAGGAGCGCTTTCCACTTTGTTACCCTCAATGTTAATGTTGGTGTTGCCGGATTTCACGATCGCATGGTGGTATCTTGTGTCTGATATTGCCGTGGAAGTAAACAGCGACAGGCCGGTTTTGTTTGCCAGCAGCCAGTCGGCCTGCACCAGTATTTCGGCGCCCGCGCTGAGTGAATTGCCGATGTTGGTGCGCCAGGTGTAAAAGTTTCCTGCATTGTCTGTTTCTGCCAGTGTGCCGAAGCGGTTCTTATACTGCAATAAGAACCCGGTGATATCCCATCGTAGAAACTTCCACGAGCCACGCAGGCCCAATTCGGCATTGTACCCACGGGCGTCTTTGATGCCGGGATCGACCTTTTCATACAGCGAACCGGGTATCAGGTCTTTAAATACCATCGGGTGATAGGCCTGTGCAATACCGCCGTATAGCTCAGGGCCGTTATCGGGTTTGTATGAAAAGCTGGCACCCAGCAGCGGGAACTGGTGTTTGATAACAAGCGGTATGTCATTTTCGGGGTAATAGGTAATGGTCCCGCTCATGTCGGTGCGGCCTGCTTCCACTCTTGCGCCCGCGGTAAGCGAAAGATAGCTGGAAAGCTGGAACCTGTTTTCGGCAAACAGGGCTATGTTTTTGGTTTTGAAATACATATCCCTGCCCCAGCCAGGTGTAACCAGCGAGAGGTCATAATCGAATCCCGTAGTTCCTTTGCCAAGCTGGGTGCGGTGCAGGTCGTTGTTCATATATTGAATGCCGGCGGCTAAAGTGCCGGCATTGTTCCCTATCGGATAATCTTGCAGCAGGCGCAATTCTGCCGTGTAGCTGTGAAAGCGGTCAATGTCTACCTGGCGATTGTTGTATTCTTTTGTGGTAAGATTTATTGTATCTCTCACATTCGTGGGCTTATCAAACATCACGCTGTTCCGGCGGCCCAACACTGCCGATGTGGTGAGTTGCAGCCTTGTTTGCGCAGCAACCTGCCAGTGCAGTGTAATGGACGGTATATGAATGTCGGGGCTGAAATAGTTGCGGCTCCGCGTGGCCTGCGTAGGGTCTGCATAAAACATACTGTCGGTCAGCGGACCGGGGATGCGGTACAGGTATTTTGATCTTGCCCACTCTGCACGGATCGAGAAGCGGGGTGATGCATCATAAGTGAGAATAACATCCTGTGCTTCCGATTGTGTATGCTCATTGTCCCGGTAACCGTTCCGCGACTTTGAATAAACGTAGGCGTAATAGGTAAGCCTGCCTGATTTTCCACCAATCGCGTTGTAGGTACTCAGCAGGTTATATGAACCAATCGTATTGATGGTTTCAAAGCTGAACGGCCTTGTAGTGTCGCCGGGTTTGGTAATGTAGTTGAGCATGCCTCCAAACTGGGCGCCGTACTGTAAGGAACCTGTGCCTCGCACCAGTTCAATGCGACCTATACTTTCCAGCGGCATGCTGTAATGGCTGGCAGGGTAACCATACATATCGGAGTTGGTGAGGATGCCGTCTTTTCGTATGTTGAATTCCCAGCCGCGGTGCGGATCAAGTCCCCTGGCTGCGATGTTGATTTGATTGCCGGGTCCGTCCATATCATACACAAACAGACCGGGTACTTTTGCAAATACCTGCCGCCCGGTTTTGTTGGCGATATCTGCCGGTATTTGCGCCAGGTCTATTACTTCCGTTTTTTTACCTGAAAAAATAAAGCCGCCCTGCACTGCAGGCAGCGGCTTTATGATGTTTTGATAGAGATAAGTACTGATTGTAACGCTGTCGAGCACGCGGAAGTCTTTTGCTTTTTGTTCCTGTGCATACACTGTTACCGAAGAGCTGAGCAACAATATGGTAAACCTGAATCTCATTTTCCGCTTTTTAAGATCCGCATGGATTTGTTCCGCCCTGGGCAAAATTCACTTTGCGTTCGCAACCGGTTATTGCAGTTTTAGCTGCAGAACTTTATTTCCAACCTGCCTGCCCTGTGTCAATCCCTCGGAAATAGTGGGCGAATAATGTATGCCTGCCAATAATCTTGACCGGCCTGCTTCTTTTGCATAGTCATCAGGTGAATTGTATGTTCTGGCGCCATAGGTGGCGTCATAAGAATGGTCGGTAAAGGAATAATTCGCCCCGAAAACATTTTCCAATATCACCGCGCTTGCTGCAGACACTACAGCATGCGCAGCGGTACAATCGGGATGCGGTGGTGTCGGTATCACGGTGTTCCAGTTCGGATGCCCCATTACGCTCCTGATATAGGTGATGGGGCGAACCAGGTTGTACCGGTATTTTGTTTTAAAGACCGAGATACTCGCATCATTCAATGCAATACCGTGAAGTGCATAAGCCCTTGCTGCTGCCGCCAGGTCAAGATTGTTTTTGACGATCAATTGGGTAAGAATATTGGTGGCATGTGCCGGTACATTCAGGTTGCCGGGCTGGTCGCCCCAAAACTTTGCAATGATGGAGTCTTCATGGCTGAGTGAGAGTGAAATAGTGTACAGCTCATTTACCATGGCATAAAAGGGAGATTTGTTTGATTCTGAATAAGCAAGAGGGGCGCCGGGCTGCGTGCCGGCAGCTATATCGGCAATAAAGCTGCGGTTGTCGCCCCAATGCGGGAGTATCGGCGCGGCAAATGCCTGCGGGGTCGGCACCCACATGCCATCACCTGTCGGCGCTGTATAGGTCGGATCAACCACATGGGCGTAAGCCTGGTGAGCGCCGTCTGTTGCCGACCAGGCATAAATGGCGGTCGCTACTCTTTTCCCGTAGTCTGTTGCATTTTGGATTTTATCTGTGCCTGCTTCTCCCTGGAATTTCGTAGTATAAGCAAGCTCCAGCGAATCTATGCTGGCCTTGGCGGCGGTGGACGCATTTTCAAAAAAGCTTCTGGTTATTGACGCCATCGCGGCATTTACACTGGCCGGCCAGTAGTACTGGTCGGGGTTCTTATCCGTTGCAATAGCAGTGCCTCCTATTTGGGGTAACAGCGACCGGTAACCCTGCATGCCGGGAAGCAATGCTTCGTACATGGCAATCCCGGTGTATCCAAAGGAACGGTTGCTTACAACAGAGTTGTAGCCGGGAGTGGATTTGGTTAGTTTTATCTGCATTTGCATCCAGGCATTGGCTACATCTGCCGGGTATTTGTCGACCGGAGCGGGGTTGTCGTTTTTTTTACAACCCGCAACTGCGATAATCAACAGCGCAAACGAGAAAAGGGATTTAAGTATCATAAAATTAATTTTAATGACTGGAAATCAACCCGGCAAATTTGTATTGGTATGCCTGTACTACAGATACAGAGTGTGTAGTTGGAGCAAATGGCGTGTAGTTGTACTTTCCGGGTATATAATTAACAAACCCGGCCGGGTTGGGCATATAGCCCGCTTTCTGACCTGGTAGCCATCGTTGAAAAATAAAGGCGGTAAGGCGCCGCCCGGCAGACTATCGGAGCGGCCTCGCAGAAATCGTAGTTGGAGTCATGCTTCCGTATGCGCCGCGGCATGCACGGCGGCGCTCATTTCCCTGATAAGGCCGGGATCTTTCTCAATGGCATTGCCCACTACAATCATATCAGCACCTGCCCGGCAGTTCCGGTAAGCTTTCTCGGGGGTTTGAATGCCGCCGCCCACGATCAGCGGCACTGTTATCTGTCCGGCTACCGCGGCGATCATGGCTTCGGGAATAGGCCGCCTGGCGCCGCTGCCGGCGTCCATATAGATCAGTTTCATGCCCAGCATCTCACCCGCCAGGGCGGTGCAGAGCGCAATCTCGTTTTTGTCGTGCGGAATGGGACTGGCATTGCTGATATACGAAACGGTGGTAGGTGCGCCGCCGTCGATCACCATATAACCGGTGCTCATGATATCGAGCCCGCTTTTGCGCACAAAAGGCGCGCTGATCACATGCTGCCCGATCAGGAGCTCGGCATTGCGGCCGGAGATCAGCGACAGGTACAGCAGGGCGTCTGCATGCCTGGAGACCTGCGAGGGGCTGCCGGGAAAAAGTATAACCGGGATGTCGGTTTGCTCCCTGATGGCAATGATGCACTCATCCAGGTGGTTGGAAATCACCAGGCTGCCGCCTACCAGCAGGTAGTCGACCCCCGCCTCGTTGGCGAGATCGGTCAGCCGGCCCAGTTCGGTGGGTTGTACCTTATCGGGGTCGACCAGTACGGCAAAGGACTTCTGCCGTGCTTTTTTTCTCTCCCTGATATGTTGATAGGTTCCCTGCTGCATTCGAAAGCGCATCGAAAAACAAAAATGCGGAAAAAAACTGGTTTAACACAATTGCGTTAGCGCCGAAGGTAGCCGGCCAATTGCCCGATATGGTTGTTTGTGAACGCATTACCATGACCCCGGACGTACTGGTTCATATAACCGGCCTCCAGGTCAAAACGCTTGCTGAACCGGTAGCCGAAGGCTATATACAGCCGGTTCTGGTCGAACACCCTGCCGTTGACCCCGCTTTTATCGCCAAACTGCAGCATGATTTCATTTTGGAGCGCCGCATAAGGGCCTTTTACAAAAGGCTTTTGGCTGATCAGTGGCTGGATTCCCCGCACAAAATACCGGAACCGGTTGGAAAAGATATTGCCCTCGTTCCTTAATGACTCTCCATCGATCACCGACCTGCTGATGAACCGTTGTTCCAGCCTGATCCGGTGCTGGATGGCGATAGCACCTGCCGTTTGCAGGTAGATCAGTTGCTGCCAGAGCCGGTGCTCCTCGCCATAACCGCTGATGCCATTTACAGTGCGGCGGGGCAGTATATAGGCATAACCGGCGGTGGCCATCAGGTTGGGTTTGAACTTGTATTGTAGTCCGCCGCGCAGCAACAGCGTTTGCATCTGGGAGAAATTATCTCCCGAACGAAACTGGACGTCGCCGAACAGATCCGTTCTCTTACCCAGTTTAATGGTATAGAAAACAGCGCCCCAGCCCGAATGTTGGGTTTGTGCGTGTGAAAGAGACACAAAGAAACAAAGCAGGACAACCGGCAACAGGCGCTTCATACATGCAAATAAAGTAAGGAAGAAATTAAAGCCGGCTTAAATCATTTTTTCCCGCGCAAATGCAGTGCCATGGCGGCGATCGATTTATCCACCGGCTATTATCCACAAAGGTGGATATTTCAGGCCGGGAATTCTTACCACGGACTTTTATTTTCGTTTTCGCCTGTACCGATAGAAATAACAATTTCTTTCATCCTTTCAACTGAAGTTATGGTGAATAGTGATACTGCTCCACAGGGGCTGACGTTCAGTCGTCGCTTTACGAGAGATGATATCAATGTATTCGATCAGTTCGAGTACGACTATCGCAGCTCCGTGATTCGCAATCCGACAGGAGAAGTGGTGTTTGAAATGAACAATGTGGAAGTGCCTAAAGGCTGGAGCCAGATCGCTACCGACATCCTCGCCCAGAAATATTTCCGTAAAGCCGGCGTGCCGCAGGCCGATGGCACCCTGGGGCGCGAAACCTCGTCGAAGCAGGTGGCGCATCGCCTGGCCAATTGCTGGCGCGCCTGGGGCGAGCGCTATGGTTATTTCGCCAGCGCGCAAGATGCGCAGGTGTTTTATGAAGAGCTGGTCTATTCCATTCTCGACCAGGCCTGTGTTCCCAATAGCCCGCAGTGGTTCAACACCGGTCTTTTCGAATCCTATGGCATCTCCGGAAAGCCACAGGGCCATTATTACGTTGATCAGTTCGACGGACAGCTCAAAAAATCCACGTCGGCCTATGAGCGGCCACAGCCCCATGCCTGTTTTATATTGAGCGTGGAAGACGACCTCGTCAATGAAGGCGGTATCATGGATCTCTGGGTGCGCGAGGCGCGCATCTTCAAATATGGTTCGGGCGTAGGCACCAATTTCTCGCATATCAGGGGAGAAGGAGAGCGGCTGAGCGGTGGCGGCACTTCTTCGGGGCTGATGAGCTTTCTCAAAATCGGCGACCGGGCCGCCGGCGCCATCAAAAGCGGCGGCACTACCCGCCGCGCCGCCAAGATGGTATGCCTCGATCTCGACCACCCCGAGATCGTTCAGTTTGTCGATTGGAAAGTGGAAGAGGAAAAGAAAGTGGCGGCGCTGATTGCCGCCGGTTATTCCAGCGATTACGAAGGAGAAGCCTATCGCACCGTCAGCGGGCAAAATTCCAATAACTCCGTGCGTATCCCGAACGCTTTTTTTGAAAAGCTCGAAGCCGGCGAAGACTGGGAGCTCAAAGCGCGCAGCGACGGACGCACCATGAAAAAGCTGCCCGCCCGCGAACTCTGGAACAAGATCGCGTATGCCGCCTGGCGTTGCGCCGATCCCGGTGTGCAATACGATACTACGATCAACGAATGGCATACCTGCCCCGAAGGAGGACGCATCAATGCATCCAATCCTTGTTCGGAATACATGTTTCTCGATAACACCGCCTGTAACCTGGCATCGGCCAACCTGATGAAATTCTTCGACACCCGTACCAATCTCTTCGATGTGGAAGGATATGCATACAGTTGCCGGCTGTGGACGGTGGTGCTGGAAATATCGGTGCTGATGGCACAGTTCCCCTCGAAAGAAGTGGCGCAGTTGTCGTACGACTATCGCACCCTGGGGCTGGGCTTCGCCAACCTCGGCACCCTGCTGATGGTAAGCGGCATTCCGTACGACAGCGAAGAGGCGCGCGGCATTGCCGGGGCGATCAGCGCCATCATGACCGGTGTGGCCTATAGCACATCGGCCGAGATGGCACAGGTACTGGGCGCCTTCCCGCGTTATGAAGAGAACCGTGCGCACATGCTGCGTGTAATGCGCAACCACCGCGCTGCGGCCTATGATGCGGCCGATGCCTGTGAAGCGCTGACGGTAAAGCCCATGGGTATCCAGGCGAAATATTGTCCCGATTATTTGCTGAAGGCGGCCACCCGTGCCTGGGACGAAGCCGTTCAGTTGGGAGAGAAATACGGTTATCGCAACGCACAAACCACGGTGATTGCACCCACGGGAACCATCGGGCTGGTAATGGATTGCGATACAACGGGCGTGGAGCCCGATTTCGCGCTGGTGAAATTTAAAAAGCTCAGCGGCGGCGGTTATTTCAAGATCATTAACCAGTCGGTACCCCAGGCCCTGCGCAATCTTGGTTACAACGAGAAAGAAAGAGAAGCGATCATCAAATATGCGGTGGGTAGCGCCAGCTTTGCCGGTGCGCCCGGTATCAACCACCAGACACTGAGCGAAAAAGGATTTATTGCAGAAGAGATCAGGAAGCTCGATGAAGCGGTGAAGAGCGCCTTTGAGATTGGCTTTGTTTTCAACCGGTTCACGCTGGGCGAAGCCTGCCTGGAGCGGCTGGGCTTTACCGCCGAGCAATACGGCGACTGGAATTTCAACCTGCTCGATGCGCTCGGCTTTTCAGAAGAAGAGATAGAAGCGGCGAACGACTATGTGTGTGGTACCATGACAATAGAGGGCGCGCCCTTTCTGCAAGCCGAACACCTGCCCGTATTCGACTGTGCCAATAAATGCGGCCGGAAAGGGAAGCGCTACATTCATGCGCATGGCCATATCCGTATGATGGGTGCGGTACAGCCTTTTATCAGCGGCGCCATTTCCAAAACCATCAACCTGCCGAATGAGGCGAAAGTGGAAGAGATTGCCGATTGTTACATGCTGAGCTGGAAGCTGGGACTGAAAGCCAATGCGCTGTATCGTGATGGCTCCAAGCTGAGCCAGCCGCTGAGTAATAAGAGCGATAAGAAAAAGAAGACGGAAGAGAAAGAAGAAAAAACAGAAGCACCCGGATCGAATATCGTTGACCTCGGCAAGCTTACTGTCGATGAGCTGCTGGAAGAAGTGCAGAAGCGGGTACAGGCATCGCCTGATACCAAGCTCAAGCGCCAACTGGCGATGATTGTCGAGCGCCGCTCATTGCCGGCCAAACGCAGGGGTTATACGCAAAAGGCGCGGATCGCGGGACAGGCGCTCTTTGTGCGCACCGGCGAATACGACGACGGCACCCTCGGTGAGATATTCATCGATATGGCGAAAGAAGGCGCCACCATGCGGAGCATGCTCAACTGTTTCGCAATTGCGGTATCGATCGGCCTCCAGTATGGTGTTCCGCTGGAAGAGTTTGTAGAGAAATTTGTGTTTACCCGTTTTGAGCCGGCGGGCATGGTCGACCATCCGAATATCAAGAGTACCACATCGATTGTGGATTTCATTTTCCGCTCGCTCGCGTATGAGTACCTCGACCGGGCCGACCTGGTGCATGTGATCGATCGCCCCGAGCTGCTGAATACCGGCAATGAAGCATGGGATGAATCTACCACTGATGTCGGCCGTAAGCAGCCTGAGCTGAGTGATGTGCGCATCGTAGCGGCTGCCCGGGCACCGAAGGCCACAGCGCCCCGGGCGGAGCAGACCGCCGGCAGCTACGATGCATTGAGCGCGGCGAACAAGTCGATGCAGAGCGATGCCCCCGCCTGCAATGTGTGCGGCCACCTGACCATCCGCAGCGGCACCTGCTACAAGTGCCTGAACTGTGGCAACAGCCTGGGGTGCAGTTAAACAGAAAAATGGACGGTTACTATATGACAGGGGCGGTTGTGAAAACGACCGCCCCAAGCATTTGTACTCTTTCCTTCCGTATTTTCTGCATTTTCCCCAGTTTAGACCAGTTTTTTTATATTTTGGGAAGCAGGTAGTACGTTAATGCGTAAACCATCACCAAAATTCCGACCGTATGCAAAAAGTAGTGGCTATTGTTTTATTGGGGCTGTTGTTCGCCGCCTGCAACAGGGCTGTAACACCCGGCGAAGCGGCTTCCGGCAAGTACAAGAACTGCCGACCCATTCGCTAGATTGATTGGTAAATGAATTGACAAATTTGCCCCGGTTGCCGTCAGGAGCCGGGGCGATTTGTTTATGGGCGGCAGGTATAACAGCGCCACCTTATGACATTGCTTCCAACTGTTTCAAGACAGGAACCAGCGACTTCCCTTTTTTGGTGAGATGGTATTCTATGTGCAGGGGCTTTTGCTTTACGACAACTTTTTCCAGCAAACCCGCTTCATCCAGCTCTTTTAAGGCAACGGATAGTGTTTGCTTGTTAGACCCCTGTATTTGACGCAACAGGCTACTGAACCGCAGCGGCGCCTCGGCCGCCAAACGAAAAATTTCAGGCTTCCATTTGCCCGACAGTACTTTTAACAGCCCTTGTGCAAGACAAGTTTCCGCGTCATTGGTTGTTTTTTTAGTAGTCATAAATTTCTGACTTATTGCAGGAGAATGCAGAACACGTCAACTTTGTTTAAAAGTACAATTTATTAATTATGCCTGGCAACATCGGCCGTCAGGCGAAAACAAGAAAGCAAATGGAAGAAAAAAACAACCCCCTCTTTTGCGACCCTGTTGAAGGCGTTTGCGGAATACCAGGCAGCGCAACAAAAACAGCAGTCGCTGTTCAAAGCATTGAAAAACCTGTTAAAGTCGTTTATTTCACAGATCCCATTTGTTCTTCCTGTTGGGGAATTGAACCGCAACTGAGAAAATTGAAATTGGAATATGGTAACGACATAGAAATTGACTATCGTATGGGTGGTTTGCTGCCCGATTGGAGTTACAATAGCGGCGGTATCAGCAAGCCGTCGGATGTGGCACATCATTGGGACGAAGTAAGTGTTTATTACGATATGCCTATTGACGGAGACGTTTGGCTGGAAGATCCTTTATCGTCTTCTTATCCGCCTTCCATCGCTTTCAAAGCGGCGCAAATGCAGGATAACGAAAAAGCCGTTTTGTTCTTAAGGGAAATGCGAGAAATGCTTTTCCTGCAAAAAAAGAACATCGCAAAGTGGGAACATATAGAAGCGGCAGCCAGAAAGGTTGGATTAAATACAGCGCAGTTAAGAACAGATTATGACGGAAACGCAAAAAAAATGTTTGGGGAAGATTTGAACCTGGCAAAATCCTATGGAGTAAGAGGATTTCCTACTATTTTCTTTTTAGACAACTCAGGCAATAAAGAAATTGTGTATGGGTCGAGGCCGTATGCTTTTTATGAAACGTCCGTGCTGAAGCTTCACCCAACATCGGTTAAAAGCGAGTATAGTAAAGATTGGGAGACGTTGTTTTCGAAGTATCCTTCATTAACGGCAAAAGAGTTTTCCGAGCTCTCGGGAACACCAAGAGCGGAAAGCGAAAAGCAATTAAACGACCTTGTGATAAAAGGAAGTTTGAAAAAACTGACGACTAAAAACGGTTCTATGTGGATGACAAAGAATGACTAAACAAACCAAAGCCACCGCCATTGCCAACATTAAAACAAATCCGCAATGGAATAAACCTGTTTTTTATGATGGTTGCCGTTGCTTTATTCCCGTGTTGTCTTCAGCGCTTTCTTCTGTTCTTTTGGCGACAGCCCTGGGGTTGTCCTTCTGGCAAGGTGCGACAATGGTTTGTACCGGCTCTATACGCTGTTGGCTGGCGACAAGAGAACGTGCCGGAAAATAAACTGTTGGCGATGCCATTATGCGAAAATTGCCGCACCTGCATTCATTATCGCCGGCGATAATGACGGGTTGGAT